>DATDYJ010000044.1:0-2722 GCA_035289025.1 archaeon | reverse complement strand
TATGATTATTTTTGTAGTGTAATAGAATTGTATTCCTTTGACGAACGATGATCCACAGAAAGGGTATTATCAATTGATAATACCCAGACTAGCATGATTGCAGATATGCAATCATGCTCCTGTGGATCATCGTACTTTTATGGAATACAATCTGTAATTAGAATCAATCGTGCAGCTCCTCTTGATCTTCTTCTTTATCAAAAGTGTAAAGAAAGGCTACAAGCGGAGAGATGACTAATATGACAACTAAAAGCGCAGGCAATATCGACATAGATTCAGTATTTGCATAAAGTATTTATACCATGTCCCGTTATAGATACAGTTATGTCAAAGGGCATGGAATTACCAATAAACATGATAGTTGTCGTGCTCATTGCGGTTCTCGTATTGACGACAGTCGGAATATTTCTGACAAGACAGCTCGGCGGCGGCGCGAGCAACATAGATTATCAGCAGCTATGGGGACAGGCATGCACAAAACTCAGATTTCAGAATAACTGCGTAGCAAGCAACTTTGACATAACTGATAATAATGGAAATCCAACAACTTTCTCAGTTGTTTGCCAGAAAGCTGTAGGCTTGACGGAAGTTACCCCCTGTGCACGGCAGTGCGGCTGCTCGTAAGGATTTTTCCTTTGTGCCTGTGAGCACAAGCGAGTCTCAAAAGTAATGTGTTTCTTTTTCCACAAGTGCTTTTTCTTTGACAACTCGAGAAAGACTAAGCCTTTCTCAGTTCCCAAAAGATCTTGTCTTTTGAGGAAAGAAAAAGGCCTTATCGAATCCATCGGCTCAATGACTTCTGGCCGTCCTTCTTTCCCGCCAGCTTACTGAGCGCGTTGCCTATGCGTTCCTCTGAGAAATCGTGCTCGTCGCAGAGGAATTTCTTTATTGCTGCCTCGTCTGGCTCTTTGAATTTTATGTTGTAGCCGACTGACGGCGGGTTCTTGAAGAAATTGAATATCTCCTCTTGTGACACGGAGACGTCCCAGGGCAAATCTTCGAACACGCGCTTCAGCGTTTTCTTCTCGCGAACGAGATCAAGCGCTTTCTTGGGGCCGTAACCTGCGATGCCGCCGGGATTGAAGTCTGTGCCCATGAGCATGCCTACAATTATAAGCTGATCGCGCGTTATGCCCAGATTCTTGAGAGTGGCTTCAAGCGTCAGCATCTCCGGATTGACGAAGACTGTTTCTTTGCCTCTTTTCTTTTTGCCGCTTATTGAGAGATTTCTTACAAGCCTGTCCGCGCCGAACAGCAACGTGTCGTAGTCCTGTGATGCCGCGCACCATGCGTCCTTGTTCTTTACAAGCAGTGCGCACATAGCCTCGCCTTCGCTCGGCGCCTGGATAAAAGGGATGCCCATTGTCTCGAGCAGTTGCTTGCTGCCTTCGATAATTTCCGCCGTTATCGTTGTCGAGCGCTTGGCAAACTTGCTTGCCGCCTCGTAGTCTTTGCGCTCCAGCGCCTGCTGCCATTCGCGCATGGCTTCGGCACGAATATCACGTCGTTTGGCAACAACGGCCTTGAACTCGGGCGGCTTGCCGTCAAAGACGTAAACAGGCCTGACGCCGGCCTCCAGTAGCTTTAATGTCCTGTAATATAGCCCAGAAAGATGGCTCGTCACGCGGTCATGGCTGTCTTTCAGCGGCGTGCCGTCCGGCTGGCGTATAATGCTCAGGAACTGGTAAATCCAGTTAAACGCGTCTATTGCGACGACTTTATCGAAGAGTTCTTCGACGGTTATGAATTCGCCCTGAACGAGCGACGTAAGTTGTAGTCCCATAATAATATTTTGCGGCAAAAGTTAAGAACACAAATCATGTAGGTTAATTTTTACACCACTTTTGCGGTTATCTCTTCGGCACTTCGACTTCAGAAAGTCTCTGGACGTATTCCTGGAGGCGCTTTACTTCTTTTTCCAGAATGCTTACGGCATTCCTTGATTTCGCGTCGGTCTTCTGCGAAGCGAGCTCGCTGAGCGTGTGGCTTATTTCTTTCTGCAGCTTGAGAATCATGGCGTTACGCAGCCCCTCGATTAAGTCACCGTCCAGACGTGCGTAAAGCTTCCTGTCGCCTCTGTCTTTCAGCTTCTTGACGATGCCGATTATCTCGAGAAGATCCAGTGACAAAGAGATTGATGCGGATGAATACTTTGTCTGTTTTGTCAGGTCGTCCATAGACAACGGTTTGCCTGCCACCATCAGCGCTGAAATTATGCGGCCGTGAACCTCGCTGTAACCAAGGCCTGCTGCGACGGCAGCGAATGTAGAATGTATCTGTTCTTCGGCGTCCATGCTTAATTTCTGTAAGGCATGTTTAAAACCTTGATGTTGTTGTCTCTTAACCCGTAAGCTACCAGAATTTCACGCCTTGCAGATTCAGGAAAATCTGACGCATCCAACTGGTCAATCAATTCTGTGGAAGCGAAGGCGACTTCATTATTCCCGATAGGCATAACAAAAACCTCGCCAAGCAGTCCGTCTGAATTTGCGGCAGCCTCCAGTTCTCTTAAAGTTCTGATGCCTGGTCTATTATCAAATCTCAATGAAAGACCGTATAGATTTGCGTCACCCAAAGTAACTAATGGCATATGGAGCTGTCTTTTAGGACCGTACGCATCGTCAGCATGTTCAGGTGCAAACACGCCTACCGTAGTCACCCATTCCAGATCCACAGGATTCCTTGCTGTAAAGCCGTCGTGCAATGAGTAGAACCGAACTGG
>DATDYJ010000043.1:0-5893 GCA_035289025.1 archaeon | reverse complement strand
TATATTTTTCCAGAGGCGCAAACATCTGCATGGGCGCGGCAAGGACGTGCGGCCTTGCAACAACCGAAGAGAAGCAGGCGTTCAAGGAGCTCATGAAGCGGATGAAGAGCACGGCAGCTTGATAATTATGAAACCAAAACTTGCAAGGATTCGCGGCTGGCTCACGAGAGATGAAATGGAAATACTCGAGGAAGCAGGAAAGCGCAAGCTGAAGTACCCGAAGAGTCCGGCAAAGAAATTCTCCTGCAGCGAATGCAATTATACGTGGCTTTACCCGTCAGTAAGATGCCCTGTATGCTCCTCGCAGCGTACGCAACAGGTCAAGTAAAATTCTTCACTTATTTGGTGAAATAATATGACGAAAATACTCTTCCGCGGCGATACTGATATTGGATTTCAATACAGAGACACCCTAGGTGAAAGACCCTCATCACTAAGTCATGAGATTGGAGTTTACGCATCCTCACACGGATATGAATTTCAAAGAATTGGTTCCGGCGAGGAAAAGGCTCTGGTATCAAATGGCTGTCCAGCAGATCATATTGTTTGTAAAGTTCTTGCGTACGACAGCCAAAAAGTTATTCTCGATATTGCAACTAGAAAGGATTATCTTCCAGGAATAAATGATACATGGATGCCGGATAGCATTGAAGAGATATTTCAGCGGTTGAAAATTGTTGTCGCGGATCGTATGAAACATTGATTCCGGAATTTTTCTAAGTTTTAAATATTAGCGAACATGTTTACTCTAAAGACCGTTGAACTTAGAATAACGTTTCTTTGGAACGTTGTGTCGTGATTAATCCCCTGATAGCTCAACGGTAGAGCGCTCGGCTGTAGTTGTTTGCATTGTTGCATTTGACAATCAGCAGGTGTTCGGAACAGTAACCGAGAGGTTGCGAGAGAGTGCATACGTTATGATGCGTTCCGCAAATTCAAATCTCGCTCGGGGGATTTTTTATTATTTTTATTCTGCTTGGCGTGGACGAGTAAGACGGAGAGTGTCCCATTTTCTTCCATGTAAGGTATTTGGACATATGTTTCATGTTTGAGAAACCGATTAAGCCAATCCATTTTTCTAAATTTTTCTCTCCGTAAAGATATATCCTAAAATGCGGATACAGTTTATCATAGCCTTTAACAGAATCCATAGATTTTACAATTTTGCCGACCTTGAATCCACTGTCATTTAAGAACCGATGTAAATCCAGAATGATGTTGTTGTTTATAGATGACACGGATATTGTCGGATAATAGTGCGACTCTTTGTAACGTTTTTTGAACGTCAGACAACCATCTGTATCTACAAACCCCCTCAGAAATGCTGTCATTAGTGAAGGTTTTGATTTAATCCATTCAGGAATATTGAGATCGTTTTTTCTGCCTATTTGCATACCTTCTTTGTTCAAAAATTTGACAAGCTCTTTAGATCGTGTATATAGAATCAAAGTATTTCCTTTCTGTTTTCTTAGTTTGCATTCGATACCGAACAAGTTTTTGATTATTTGAGGTAAGTAAGTTTTCATGTATAATTCGTCATCGACTGTGTGACCCGTTATATACAAACAATAGTCGTGTTTTTTCTCACTTACTGAAAGGCAGCCATCGCCGAAGCACGTTCCTAAAAATTCTGCTAATAGTTCAGCCCTGTCTGGAAAACCAATAATTTTCATGATTTAGTATGATCAGAAAGGCTTATTTGCTTTTATGTATAACGATGCTTAATAGTAAAGTGATATTATGAGCATAGAAAAAGTCGATATCGTGTGCATTGCACTGGGCCTTTTTATGCTGGCCGCGTACCTGAAGATAGGAACTCTTGCGTTTCTGGTCGCGTCGGTGCTTCTCATAGCGCCGGTTGCATTCTTCTTTTTCCGCGGCGGAATAAAAATCAAGGTAGCCGAAGAGAAAAAGCACGAAAACCACCAGCATGCAAGTTAAATTATTTTTATTCGGGCTATTTTTCCGCTCGCGTTAGCGAGCCACAGAAATAATATGTTTTCTTTTTCGGTACGAGCATAAACAAGTTTATGCTGTACAACATGAACTTTGTTCATGCTTGTAGCGTTCTTCTTTTGTAATAAGTTTCTTTCCGTGAAAGCTTTGCTTTCAGGGACTCAAAAAGACTATGTCTTTTTCGAGTTGCTTAAGGTTTTCTTCGACCGTATGAAGTTGCTACGCAACTTCTTTTGGAACAGAAAACCCTAGTTGTTCTCAGAAACGAATTCCCTGATGCTTTTTGTCAGCCCGACCTTGCCGATTTTCTGCTTGCACGCAAAACAAATCCACTTATCTCCAACGCGGTCAACCAGCCTGTTCTTTTTGCATTCACCGCACTTGGAAATAGAAATTTTCATAAGTAGTTCTTGCATTTTAGTAGTTAATAAAGATTCTTGCTCTGAAGAATGCATGATTTTTGTCATTTTACAAATTTTTTTTGTGTATTTCTCGGATAATTTGAAGAAATTTTTTGCGAAAAACGGAAAAATACATATTTTGAAAATGAAACACGGCCGCAAGCGGGAAAATTTCCCTGTCAAAAATTTATTTCGCGGCTTTTTTGTCTTTGTAGCTGTCCATGTCTATGCCTATCGAGGCGTAGAACGACCTTTTTTCGGTTTCTTTCTTGCCTGTGTGGTACTTTATTGACGCCCGCGGCAGTCTTATCGTGCCGTGTATGCCGAACATCGGTATCATCTTGTACGTCAGTATGCGTTCCTCATTTTTGTGCAGGTCCTTCACGTGCCACGTCAGCTCGGTTCCGGCGGCAAGCTTCTTTCTGACAGGCTTTGGCCCTTCCATGTCCTTTATGTCGAATACCGAAGGCACGAAGTCCTTTATGGTAGCGCTTTCGATCTTGCTGCCTGACATGTTTCTGACTTCGACGCCCACAGTGAACTCTTCGCCCAGCTCTATGAATTTCCTCTCAAGTATAAACTTCTTTATTCTGAGTGTCCTGAGACGGAAGAAGAATACCCAGCCGGCTATTATTACAACTGCCCCGAACAGTACGGCGGGCGAGAAATCGACGCTGTAAACAAACACCCTTGCTTCCCCGGCCCGCACGTTCTTTACAAGCCATGTGAAGTCATTGTTAAGCCTTGATATCGGCTCTTCGCCTGAATAGAACGCCGCGTCTACCTGCGAAAGCCTTTCCGTTAGGACGTAGTCGTCGATCTCATTCCCTATGTTCGTTATCGTCACTATTTTCCTGAATCCGAAAAAGCCGGGCTGTCTGGACGTCTCTTTGAGGAAATTCGACGTACGGACAACAGAAAATGTTCTTACCTTTTCGCGGGTTTCGCTCTCTGCCGTGGCTCTTGTTGTTACCGTATAGACCCCGGCCTCCGCGTATCGTGGCAGGGCAAAATTATACGTAATATTTTGTATTTCTCCGGCGTCGAGGCTTTCTATCGGCTGTTCAAACTCCACGAGCTTCGCTGTCGGCGAACTTATCGTGGTCACCACGACAAGGTTCTGCACGGTCGCGTCCTTGTAGTTCTTTATTATGGCGTTTATATTGACATTTCCCGTGGGGGTAAAGTTGCCGCCAAGCGTGAGCTTGTCGACTTCAACAGAGTCTAATCTGCTCACGCTGACATACAGAAACTTTTTCTGCTCCTCGCCAGTTTTTGCCGATGTCAGCACTATTGTGAATCTGTATACGCCGGCTGCCGTGTCAATAAAAGGCGATGCATAAAGGCTCAGGACCTTGCCTACGCCAGGCTCCAGAGAAAGCATCGTATCGCTCTGCGTCAGCCATGGTTTAGTGTCCAGAACGGTTATTGACACACTCTCGGCTACATTGCTGTAAACCGGTATGTCTATCTGTTTCGAGGAGCCTGTTGAAACAAATACGGTGTCATCAGGCACGTTAACAGTAAATGCAAAAGAATAGCTTGCCATAAGCAGCACAAAGAGCAGCGCCCACTTCATGAATAAACATATCACTGAGCCTAATATATAAGCATTACCATGGTGATTTTTGCGTGATTGTCTCTATCAAGGAAAATAACGGTTTTCATCCGAATTAAAAATCAGAAGCCCTTTTCCACAAGACTTTCGCATTCCGGGTGGTTTTTCAGGAATACCTCATCCACATACGCAGAAGAGGAGATTATCTTTACGTTATTCCGCCTGGCGAAGTCGAACGCAGCGCCAACCAGCGCCTCCGCCACTTCCTCGCCCTTTGGCCCATCAGGCACGGCCATGAAATGCACGTTCAGGTTATCGTTTATTGAAGTATAAGCAAGAAAACATTCTTCGCCGTTCGCTTCGCAAATGAACTTTTGCCCCATAGGGTCGTGTTCTATGCGCATTATGCCACTCTCTTTCCTGTCTCTACATCAAAAACAGCTATGACCTTGGGCGTGCACGTCTTCGCTGCGTTCATTATGAGGTGCGGCTCTGTCGTCTCTATTATCTTTGTGTAAACTTCGCTCATGATGCCCTCGCCGGCCTTGGCGTCCTTGAGATTGGCTTTGAACTCTTCGTCCAGCGTGAAGTCATACGGGTCAGAAAGCAGGCAGTGACCCGCGCCTATGCAGCCCTTTTTGTTGTAAACGATCCGCAGCTTGAATACTTTCTGGGCCGCCCGGTCGTGCTCATACCGCTGGTCGATGTTCTGTGACATGTCTATAACGTAGTTTTAGACTTTTTAAAACTACCTAAAACTATCTACGGCGCGATTGTGTATAGGTCAACCAGTGCTTCGACACTATATATGTTCGCTAAACCGAGAAAACGTCTCATACTAGAGCTGCGATTATCAATTACATCCTCTTTTCTTACAACAGCAATATACGTCCCTTTCAGTTTTGCTTCGTAAGCTATGATCTCGGCCACGCGCACTCCTGCATCGTACCTGTCCGTGCCTGTGTCGGCTACACATATTTGCTTGAAGAAATGTAGTCTTTGGCCGGTATCAGCAATGTAACTGTATAAACTCTCTGTACTGTCAAAGAATTTTATACCCCTAAATTCTTGACAGTTGATGCCGTTTTGCATGGCACGAAATACATCAGAAACATTTATATGGTTCTACAAGTATTCTGTGAACATCATATTCTTGTGAACCATACATGAAACCAATTCAATGGTTTCAAAGTAACTTCCGTATCTTGGCCACGAAGAACCCGCCTGTTCCGTTATGCTGGGGATATATGCGCATGCAGGCCGACAGGCGTTTATCCAGAGGCTTATTCCATTCGGTAATGCCGTCAGCATGACGTATGTTCACATCAACACTCTCGATCACTGCATCACTTTTTCTCAAGAGGAAATCAACTACTGCCTCGTTCTCGTCCGGCTCGAACGTGCACGTTGAGTAGACGAGCGTGCCGCCGGGGGCAAGAAGCTTGAACGCGTGGGTTATGAGCTTTTTCTGCTTCCTCGACAGGAATCGTACGGAGTTTTCCGACCAGTTGGCAAAGAGCTTTTCTTTCTTGTTCACCATGCCCTCGCCGGTGCACGGCGCGTCAAGAAGAATTTTGTCGAACGTGCCTTCTATTTTCCTCCCCGACATGTTGGTTACGTCAACGCTAAGCGAGAATTTCTCCACATTAAACCGCAGCCGCCTGACGCGGAATTTGTTGATGTCGTTTGCAGTTATGTGCGCCTCGTTGTTTGTCAGGAAGGACAGTATGAAAGTCTTGGTGCCGGGAGCCGCGCACATGTCCAGTATGCGGTCACTCTTTTTTGGTGCCAGCGCAAGACAAGGCACAATAGAGACAGGATCAAATATGAACTTGCCTTTAGCAGAAAAATTTTCCGGAATAAAATAAGCATGGTCGTACCAAGGGATTTTTTCCAGCGCAAGCGGCTCTCTGCTAAGGATGCATTTTTTGGATCTGTGCTGGTAGATTGACTCGTTCAGTCCAAGCTTCTCAAGCCG
>DATDYJ010000042.1:0-4228 GCA_035289025.1 archaeon | reverse complement strand
TACGTCTAATTTTGTAAGCGCCAGACATGTGAACCCGTTGAGCATATCAGAATACTGTGTTGCAACAAGATCTGGCCATCCAGTTCTTCTTGGCCTCTTTGTAGTAGACCCGAATTCATCACCAACAATTCTAAGGTATTGTCCCATTTCTTTTGGAAGAAGGTACCCTTTTTTTGCAGCAGATTCGAGATCTCTGAAATATGTGCTGTCGCGTTTTATTTTTCCGTTTGCTTTTATCGCGGCTTCCTCTTCTTTTAATGTCGCTTCATTTCCAAGTTCCGTAGGGAAAGGTCCGCCCCCAACTCGCGTTATGTAGCCTGCTTTCATAACACCTACAGTCTCGGTTATTGTGTTTGGCGGCACGCCAAGTCCGGGTGATATGCCGCCTGCGAAAGAGTTGGAAGAGGTGACGAAAGGATATGTCCCGTGATCTTTATCCAGAAGAGATGCCTGCGCGCCTTCGGCTATTATTTTACTGCCTGCCCTTAGCATATTGCTGATTTTGTAAGTTGTGTCAGTAACATTGTTACTGAACTGGTCTATCATACGTCTGTAGTCGTCTGCAATTTTTGATGCGTCTAATGCGTCATGCCCTTCGGCGCGCAGTTTTTCAGAGACGCCCAGCTCTTCATCAAGCTCTCTTAGAAGAGCGGTTACATGTTCGTGCGACCTTAGGAAATCTGACAGAAGGGGGGTTATTCGTGCAGTATGGGATGAGTATACCGACCCCATACCTTTCCCTGTTGTGCCTATTTTTCTATTTATCGGGCTTTGCTTTTCAGCTTCCTTGTGATAAGGCGTGATGACTTTGCATCTGTCTGAAATGTACAGATTTAACAAGTCGGCGCCGGCGTTCCTTACGTCTGTTAATTCACCTAACAATAACTGCGGGTCCAGCGCAACACCGTTTCCTATTATATTTGTTACATGGGGATAGGATATCCCGGATGGTACAACATGAAGGACGACTTTTTGCCCGTTCGGATAAATTGTGTGACCTGCATTTGGACCCCCGTTGAAACGCGCAACTGCATCATAACCTTTTTCAACCAGATAATCGATTACCTTTCCTTTTCCCTCGTCTCCCCAGTGGACTCCTATTACGGCTGTTATCGGCATTTTATTCACCTATCGGTTTTGCTTCCTGCTCGGAAATAGTTGTTATAGTTGCAAGCCTGTGCAGTTCGTCTATCGACCTGCAACCTGCTTTTCTCATTCCATCCTTTAGCTGTTTCATTTTCGTGGTCAGATATGGCTCAAGAGGCCCTACGTAAGGCGCCCATCTTTCAACTCCCTCATCAAAAGCCGGGTTGTACCCTCGCTGCTCACGGAACATTCTGGCACGCGCAGAACCCTCACCCCAATATGGTTTTGACGGCGGAGATTTCTTGTAATTCACTTCCGTCGGAGTTTCATCAACGCCTGCAAGGAAATATCCAAGCATCGCAACATCGGCACCAAATGCAAGTGCAATGTTCATGTCTCTTACGCTGTGTATGCCGCCATCTGCGATCAGAGGATAATAAATTCCTGTATCAGCAAAAAATGCGTCCCTTTCGGCAGTAACATCTTCTACGGCTTTGTCCTGACCTTTTGCAACGCCTATCTGGTCCGGTGTTATGCATATCGAGCCGATACCCATTCCGATTTTGACCGCATCAACGTCACATTTTTCCACTAGGAACCTGAAACCTCGCTTTGTTACTACATTTCCGCCTATAATAGGCACGTTGCCAAACGCTTGGCGAATGAAATGTGTCGTGTCGTACACAAAGTCGGTATGACCCTGAGAAGTATCTATTACAAACACATCTGCTCCGGCTTTTAAAAGCGCAGGCACGCGGTCCTTATAGTCACGCGTGTTTACTGCAGCCGCAACCATCAGGCGTTTTTTATTGTCTATAAGTTCGTTTTCATAAATCCTGTGTTCTCGTACGTCTTTTCTGAAAACAACATCCCTTAATCTACCGTCACTATAAATTATAGGCATCGCGCTATGACGACTTTCCATCAGCCTTTCATTTGCACTCTCTAAATCATATCCTACATCCTCTTCATGCGCAACTTCAAGTTGTTCAAAGTGTCTCATCCTGTCCTGAACCAAAAGCCCCGCATGTCTTTTTTCGTCGAAATCTATGTCTGTTATTACGCCAAGCAGAGTTCCGTGCTGTTCTCCGTCTTTCGTTACAAAGAATTTTGAATACCCCGTGTGCTTCATGCGTTCAATGATTCTTTCGATAGGTGTATACGGTGCTACAACCTCAGGCTCAACAAATGCGCCCTTGTACCTTTTCGTGTTTCTTACTTGTTCTACCTGATCATCTATTTCCTGGCTTTGCGGGATAGTTGCGATTCCGCCCTGTCTGGAAAGTTCTATACCCATGCGGTATCCCGAGACAGCCTGCATTGCTGCGCTCATTACAGGCATTGAAAGCACTATTCTTGACTTCTCAGAGTCTGGCCGGTATCTTAGAAGCGGTGTAGAAGTGTTAATAACAGCATCCGAAAGGTCTCTTGGTATGTAGCCGGGCTCTACTATCAATCCCCTGTAGCCGGACGGAAGATGTGCAAAATCTGTTACATCATAGTCAGAAAGAGGTCTCGATGGAGCGTCTCTTATTACTGCAAGTGCCATAGACATATGAAAGATGAAATTAATTTAAAGCCCAGAAGAAATTACGCGAGAATCACAAACTTCTTTTCTTTCCGCAAGCGCTTTCTTCCAAAGAAAGGGCTTACCATTGTTCCGTTATGTTCACATACTCAGGATGTTTCTTCACGAATTCCTGTATATAATCGCATGTCGGTTTGACACGCAACCCGTTTTTCTTTGCATGGTCAAACGCGGCGAGCGCAAGCTTCTCCGCAAGCCCCCGCCCGCGAAGCTCTTCGTCGGTGAACGTATGGAATATGTCCATCTCCTTCCCTTCAAGCGCGTAGTCGAGAATAGCGTGCTTGCCGTTTATCTCTATAAAGAATCTCCCTTCTTTGTGTTGGATTTGCATACACTTAGATGTATAATGAATCTTAAATTTGAATTTTTTCCAAGTTCTTGAATTTCTTTTCTTTCCGCAAGCGCAATTCTTCTTACTTCTTTTCTTTCCGCAAGCGCTTTCTTCCAAAGAAAGGGCTTACCATTTATGCTCGTCAATCCCGTGCTTCTCGTTTATCCTGCGCGCCAGCTGGAACAACAGGTACGATAATCTGTTAAGGTACTTCACGATGTCGTCGTTTATTATTTTTTCTTTTTTCAGACGGATGACGTTGCGTTCGGCTCTTCTGCAGATTGATCGCGCAACGTGTATGTAAGATGACTCTTCGCTTCCGCCCGGAAGTATAAACGAACTGAGCGGCTTCAGGCTCTGGTCGAGTTCGTATATTACTTCCTCCAGCCTCACCACATGATCGGGATCAAGATTGGTTGACTTGTCTTCTCTGCGCGGCGAGCCTGCCAGCTCCGCTCCTATTATGAAAAGATCTTTTTGCACGCCTTTCAGAATATCCTCAACCTGTCCGTCGCTGGTTCTGTTTATCACAAGCCCGATGAAAGAATTAAGTTCGTCGACAGCTCCTATAGCTTCGAACGTAGGCGCGTCTTTATCCATCTCATGTGTTCCCATGATCTTGGTCTTTCCAAAATCCCCGGGCCATTTCTTTGGTTGCATGTTTTCACTATATTCGAAATTCATTTAAGGGAAAAATTTCATATACGCTTGTCTATTTTTGTGATGTTTCCGTAATTGAATAGAAAAATAAAACATGTTTCTTATTTCATCGCGTTTTTGAAATGCTTCTCAACGGCTTCCCAGTTGATTACGTTGAACCACGCAGCGATGTAATCCGCACGCCTGTTTTGATACCGTAAATAATACGCGTGTTCCCAGACGTCTATGCCGAGCAACGGTGTCCTGTGCTGGCTTACTGGGCTGTCCTGGTTCGGTGTTGTTATTATCTCAAGCTGGCCCTGATTCGACACGAGCCATGCCCATCCTGATCCAAATTGTCCTGCGGCTGCCGTGCTGAACGCTTCCTTGAACTTGTCAAACGATTCGAACTTTGCGTTTATGGCGTGAGCCACTTCGCCTTCCGCGTGCTGTTTGTGCGGCGTCATGATAGGCCAGAAAAAACTATGATTCAAATGGCCGCCGCCGTGATTGCGCACAGCCGTGCGTATTGCTTCGGGCAGCGCAGCCATATTTTTTAGCAGCTCTTCGACAGGCTTGTTTTC
>DATDYJ010000041.1:0-7593 GCA_035289025.1 archaeon | reverse complement strand
TCTTTGGACAGCCAGAGGTTCTATAATATACTTTGCTGGCTGTACGGCGACAATCCGGAAAAATACCAGTCGGCCGTTGACAGCCTGCTGCCGCAGGAGCGCTCGCAGAGATGCGGCGGCGAGTTTGCGCGCATGGCAAACAGCTGGACGCGCCTTCTGCAGCCTTTTGCCGCGTAATGCTGTTGTTTTAACTTAGCGAATGATGATCGTCAGGAGCATGATTGCCAGAGACTGACGCACTCCGTGCGTCGTTCGGTCGCGCAATCATGCTAGTTTTGGGCATTATCAACAAGATAATGCCCGATCTGACGATCATCGTACTTTTAGTTAAAAAATCCGCGTAATGCATCCGTAATCATCTTTATTAGGCGGCTTCTGACAAATAGAATCAGAATATATGGAAAAACTATACGGGATTGTGACGGCACTTTTTTTAATCGCCGTCGCCAGCCCTTACGTATACGCAGCAAGGCTGCCTACTGTCGGGTCTGATTCTGATACATGGGGGACTGTGCTCAATAACTACCTACTCGCAGAGCACGGACCAAACGGCACGCACACCAACATAACAGCAGAAAACGTTACTGTATCGAACCGTTTCTGTATCGGCACAGACTGTAGGGACGTATGGCCCGCAGGTGGAGGCAACCTGACGGGAGTCGGATCGGGCAGCTACGTCGCGAATTTCTACAACGCCAGTTTCCTGACAACGGGCTCGCTGATAGATAACGGACTGTATTTCCATTTCATGTACGGAAACGGCACGCAGATTAATATTACCGACCTGTTTCTGGGAGGAATAAACCTGACAGAGAGGCTGGCTGCTGATAACGGGACACAGGGCGCGCTCATATCATCTCTGACAACGCAGCAGACGGCTGATAATGCGACGCAAAATTTAGCGATAAATGCGAGGGCTAATAATTCCGATTTAGCAGCCAATTCAACACGACTGGACGCTTTGTACACAACACAATCAGCCGATAATTCAACAATAACATCAAACGTTTCAGAAATCTACACAAGGAACATGGCTAACAACGCCACTATAGCCGCTAGTATGGTCACGCTGGGCGCCGAGAATACGTTCACTGCCAAGTGGAATTACTTCGCCAATGTGAGCATGGTGCGGCTCAACACCACTGATATATTTGTCGTGCAGCTTGGAAATTTAACGGACTATCTGATATCCAATAATGCGACGATTGCTGCTAATCTGAGTTCGTTGAATACAAGACTGAATACTCAAATAACGATTCAGGTGAATGACAATGCTACGGTTGCTGCTAACCTGACATCTGTTAACGACCGGCTTGTAAAGATTCAGGCGAACCAGACTGCTGATAATGCAACAATATCGAGTAATCTCACTTCGGTAAATACATGGTTAACACATCTGCAGGACAATCAGACAGCAGATAATGCCACGGTTGCGAATAATTTGTCTTCGCTGAATACACGACTAAATACGCAGACAACTCTGCAAGCGAATGATAACGCCACGATTGCTAATAACTTATCTTCGCTGAATACACGACTAAATACGCAGATAACGCAGCAGGCTGCTGATAATGCTACGCAAGCGGCCGATCTTACGCGCAAACTTAACACAACGGGTCCGACGTTCGTCAACCTGCCGTACGGGTCGATGTGGGCTTACAATACGACAAACATCACGGTGTCAATAGGAACCCAGGCCGAATACGTCAACATAACGCCGCTTGCCTCGAGCTACGGATACGGGTTCGTATTTCTGACAAACACGTCGCTGAATGCGAACTTTTCTGGAGTGTACAAGGTTGATTATTCTGTCAGCATAGTGGGCGTTGCAGACGTACAATACGCAGTAACAGTCGGGGTCAACGGCGCACACCAGGACAGCACGTATTCGCGCGCCGACACGATGTTGCCGCTGAACGTGACCAGCATCGGCGGGACAGGCATACTGCCGCTCACCGCACTGGACAATGTGACGCTGATGATCACCGACGAGAGCGGAACGCAAAGCGCAAACATACGCGCCGTTAATTTTGCAATCGTAAGGGTCGGAATTTAATTTCAATTATGGGGTTAATTTGATGAAAATCATCTATGTAGTTATTGCGTTTCTTCTTTTTGCGCCGTTCGTATTTGCGGACGCGTACGGAAACGGCAGCTACGGAAACGGCACTTACATAGGATACACGTCATCGCCTGCAGTGTCGCTGACAGTAAACCCGGAAAGAATTTCAACAGTCTCCAGTTCGCAGATAACATGCGCGGCTGACGACAGTTGGGGTGTAATATCGGTCAACATAAGAGTTGACGATAATCTTGAATGCAACACTACAAACTACGCCGGGCAGGCGCATATGGATTGCTCCTTCTCTTTCAATCCGTCATCCCACAACGACATAACAAAGAACTACAGCATATCATGCAGAACAGAGAATATCGGCGGCCTTACGACAAACGCCACAGGAAGTTTGTACGCACTGAAAGATACAGGCGGTGCGTCGTCTTCAGGTGGTGGAGGCGCGGCCAGCCCAGCGCCAACGGAAACATTTATCTTTTCACAAATATTGCCTGACGAGCCTGTCACAAAGAAATTAAGCAATCCGAACATTGCCGTGAAAGAAATTGACATAGAACTTAACAACCAGACGAGCAATGCAAGAATAACTGTAGCCAGATTCGACGGCACGCCTTCACAGACGCCAAAGGGCAACGCATTTCAGTATCTGCAGGTGAATACAACCATAAGTGAATTGAAATCTGTAAGATTCAGATTCAACGTTACCAAGACATGGCTTCTGCAGGTAGGAGCAAATACAACAGACGTGGCTCTTCAAAGGCTATCGGGCATATGGCAGAAACTGCCGACGCGTCTGCTCGGCGAAAGTTCCTCAGAGGCGGAGTACGAGGCAGATGTGCCTGGATTTTCCCTGTTTGCCGTAACGGCAGAAAAAGTCCAGCCTCCGCCCGCGCCGCCCCCAGTGCCGCAGCAGCCGCCACCAACACAGCAGCAGGACGCACAATCAACTGTGCCAAACCTGACCAAAGGCGTTGAGGATCTTTCAAAAGCGGCAGGAGAGATATCTGACTCGCTGGGCAAATACGCTTCAATGGTGCTGAATGCGGTACGTGGCTATGCCAGGAATGTATATGATTATCTAGTCTCGCTGCTGCCCGCGCAGGATTCAAGGGACAGAACGCTTTACCTGTTTGCGATATTCGTGGCGGTTCAGTTCGTCGTATACATCGCAATAATACGGGCACTGCATGAGAAAAAACCGCACAAAAAGCCTATACACGTGCGGCACAACGAAAAGCTTCACCAGTTTCTGATAGCAATTATAGTGGCGGTAATACTAGCAGTTGCGATATTCTGGCTGAGAATCTAGAAATTAATCTTTTTAACCATAAACTGTAATCTAAATTGAAGACAGGGATCGTAGTATAACCTGGTAGAACGTCAGTCTCCAAAACTGATTATGGGGGTTCGAATCCCTCCGATCCCATCGGGTTTTTTCGGGCTTATATATTTTTGTTTCTCATATATCGTTATGTCTGGCGGATTTGTGAACTGCGCGAATTTGCTAGCTTTGCTTCTGCTCAATTAGGATTAGCTTGAACTCGAGCTAAATCCCCTTCTAACAGCTTTAGTTCACGCCATTCCCGATGCAGCAGGCGATCATAATGAGAAAGATAAAGGTTTGTGATTCAACGCTGAGGGACGGAGCCCAGGCGCCGGGAGTAAACATGAGCCCAAGCGGCCGTTTTTACGTTGCGAAGGCGCTTGCAGACACTGGTGTCGATGTCATCGAATGCGGGTTCGCGGCTAACAGAATTGATTATGACTTTATGAGGGATGTTGCAAAGTTCATCGGCAGCAGAAAACACTCTGCAAACAGGACTGTTCCTGTCGTCTGCAGCATCGCAAGACTCGAGCGCAAAGAAGAGGAACTTGCGTACAAGTCCCTAGAGCCGGCCGATCCGGACAAAAGGAGGATACACGTATTCATAGGGACGTCCAAATATCTCATGGATCATAGCCATGGAAGAGATGAGGACAGTATACTGGAAATGGTCCCAAGAAGCGTTGAAATTTCGCGGGGACTTGTCGGCAGGGAAGGTTCCGTCCAGTTCTCCCCGGAAGACGCAATGAGAACCGACCCCGCCTTTCTGCTCAAAGTCATCCAGAGGGCAGTCGATGCCGGGGCGGATATGATAAATGTGACTGACACCACGGGCGTTGTCGTTTCTGACAGATATTTTGATGCCATCAAGGGGATAAGGTCGGATGTACGCGGTGATTACAGGATAAGCGCGCACGTGCATAACGACAGCGGAACTGCCGTCGCGACCACGCTGAAAGGTATCGAGGCAGGCGCCGACCAGATTGTGGGTTGCGTGAACCAGCTGGGAGAACGTGCGGGCAATGCCGACTGGATAGTTGTCGTAAATGATCTGAGAGTTCTGAGTAATCATTATGGTGTTGACGTGGACCACATAGACGCGACAAAATTTTATGATCTAGCAAAGCTTGTAACCGCGGTAACAAACCAGGAGCCTCTGCTGAATCACCCGGTCACCGGGAAGGTTGCATTTACTGCAAGTTCAGGAATACATGTAAATGCGTTAATGCGTGACCGGAAGACTTATAATGAGATTCCGCCCGAGTCGGTCGGCAGAGAACTGGAAATAGTGCTGGGCCAGACATCGGGAAGAAGAGGAGTTGCATATTTCCTTGAGACGCACGGCTATGATCATACCGGAGACCTGAAAGGCCTGACTGAAGCCATAAAAAGGCACAGTACAAGATTCGGCGACATCGCAGACACGGAGGCGCGACTTCTTGCCCAACATTACGTGCGCGGCAAGCCGCTCAAAAGAAGAATCCATTTGATAGACTACAAGCCCGGAGGTTCGATGAGAGGCGGGTTTGAGATGAAAGATGTTGTACTAGGCGTGGACGGTGCTGAAAGAAGGGGCAGTGGCGCAGGTGAAGGCCCTGTGGATGCCTTCATGACCGCTACCAAAGGTATACTTGGCATACAAGCCGAACTGTACGATTTTAGCGACAAGGCGGTCTACAGGGGAAGAGGTGCACCCGGCTACGAATTTCTTGAACGCATGAAATTCAGCAAAGAAGAATTAGAGTTGCTGGGCACAAATGGCGTAAGCAGGGGGCAGTCGGCGATCGCGCAGAGCAACATACAGCTGGTCTATGATGGTCAGATATATCACGGAAGGGGCTCGGCAAGGGACATACTCCGCGCGCCCTGCGAGGCAATAGTGTCAGGATTTGACGCCATATACAGGCTAAATTCGCTGCAGGGCTAAAGATTTAGAAGAAAGGTATCCGGTGGGTTCTGTCAGCCTGATAGCTGACCACGTTGAATATTTCATCTTCAGTTGCGGCCATTACTTTGACTTGCTTTTTGAATCCATAATTATTTTTCCATTGCCTTCAGGTAAAAAAGACCTGTCACAACGCTTAGCGGGTATCTGGCCAGGCAATAACCGACGAAATGGTCGAACTCGTGGACAAGAGAAACCAAATGAGGGGGCACATCTGTACCTTTCAAATAATCTGCAATAACATCCACGCCGTCGTCAGTTAATGTTATGGCGGGCGCTGTAACAATGCGCGATGTCCCTACCAGCTGAAGCGTGCCGTCATCCTGTATCCTTATTTTATCACGTTCAGGTGATAGCAGCACCATGCCCGATGTATTGTCCTTTTCCTTTGCGATAAGTACACCGGATTCCGACGTGCGATGAATATTTTCAGCGCCGCCTACATCGTCTGCTCTTATTTTCTGTACTCTGTATTGCTGAAGATGTTGCAAAAGTTTTTCCGTAACGCCGTGTTTGCGCCCTTTTGTATCCCATCTCTTTATGACGTCCATAAATTCCGGGGATGAAAGCCCTGAAAGATATGCGCGCAGCCTATCATTTCTTCGCGAGATCTCCGAACCGTCTTCACCCTGCTCTACCCATGGGCGCGTATTTTCATACCCCAATGCACCCAGCATTCGCCTGTCAAGTTCACGGGTTATAGTTTCATCCAGTTCTACCATTTCCATTGCCCGAAGAAAAAAGCCTTGGCTGACAGGATTTTGTGGAACGTCTGCTAAAATCTGTTCCACAGGCTTGGCTGCCAACTCTTGCCCGGCAATTTGGATTTCCAGAGGTGTATAATAAAGGCCTGGCGTATCAAGCCGGCTGACCTGGTTCAAATCTCCCCTGAGAAGTGATTTGTATGCCTTCTCAAGCCTGGGGCCGTAATCTTCTATGGTTTTTTTGAACCGTTCCGACCTGCCCCTGTATTCAAACATGTTACTTATAAGTAGTGAAATCTTTATATACTAACCTGCGCATATATATGATATGTCGTACAAAACAAACTTCAGGGAAATTGAAATGCCAAAAAATGCTGATGAACTTAGAGCATTGGGAACTGATGCAAATTCAATGAGAAGCTTGGGCGCGGCAACATACAGAAACATCAGCCAACTTCATACAGAGGAACAAATGAGAATAATTACAGACGCTTTCCTGCATTCGCACGACCAGGTTGTCGTACCTTATTTGACGCAGGAAGGTAAAACAACACAGATTCCTCATGAAAGAAAGGCACACATGTATACCATCGAAGGCATGCAAAGAGCAGCTAAAAGAGCCGGGCATTCGGGTAATGCAGAATATATTGCGCAAGCCTTGGAAAGATTAAAGCAATAGTACAAAATATTTTTCCCCTTTTACTTTCATTTAATCTCCTTATCTTATTTGAAACTTGTTTCTCTCGATCTCACTCAGAACTCAAACGGCGAGATGACGTCTTTCTTGAATTCTCTTCGCACGTTGATGAGGCGCGTTCTCTGCGCGTCTATCTGCAGCGATATTTCTTCGGGCACGTCTTCTGCCAGGTAAAATAAGTCTACCCTCTCTAATCGTTGTAGCAGCTTTGAAACTCGCAATGAGAACTGCTTCTCGTAATCTTCCTTGCTGTAGTGCTTGTCCAGGACTGACATGAATAAATCCTTCAGGTCTTCGTATTTTGGTATGAAGCCTATCGGCGTCTTTATGGTCTCGTACTCGCCATGGACTCGGCTCTCCATCCAGAGCAGCCATACTTTCTTGTCCACTTTATCGTTCAGGTAGCTGCCGTCTTTCAGGAAATAGTTTGTTGTGAATATGATCGGGCTGTCGTCGTCGCCGAAACGCAGATGATTGGCGAGGTACTTGCCCAGCGGCACTACGAGGAAGTCGTGTATCGCCATCGGGTCTATCTTTCGCACGCCGGCGGCACCGGTAGTTGCTGCCGTTGTCTCCGATTCAAGCGAGGCGCCAAGGAACACTCCGTGCCTCCAGTCGAAACTCTGCAGCACGGGCGGCGACGTATCTGAGTCTCTGCCGCCGTATATTATAGCCTCAACGGGCACGCCTTCAGGGTTATGCATATTCTCATCCGCGTTTTCCAGTTCCTCTATTCTCATAGTGTAACGCGCATTTTTATGTGCTGGCAGCACTTCGTTGCCATCCACTGTTTTGCCGTTCGTCCAGTAGCCTGAGTAGTTTATGCCCGCATCAGGGAGCGGCTCGCCC
>DATDYJ010000040.1:0-8907 GCA_035289025.1 archaeon | reverse complement strand
TCGCAGCTCCAGCGGCAATCATAGTGGCTGTCAAGGCCGTTATGAACCTTGCAAGCAAGGGTTAAGGAAGAGGATAAGGATAGTGAACTGCCTTTGGCAGTGATCTGTCCGGACCGACTACTTAGAATTTGGGGTGTTTTTTCTTTTTTCTTTCCATATTTCTATATTACTGTCATGTTTCTGTATAATGTAGGTTAATAATTGCGTTAAAATAATAAATGGTTTGGGATGCTACAATGGTAGACACTTATCATTGGTATCAAATAGGAAGATTTATAAGCGATTGTTTATTCATTATTGACATGGCACAATACAATAGGGAAGCAATAGCAAGTAGTCTTACAGGATCTATTACGTGTGGCTCTAGGTGTGGTTACGAAGGAAGTAAAGAATTTACACTGGAAGAGACTCTCGATATTCTAGACGGAATCAATAGGAATATTGGCGATACCGGACTTCAACCAATTCCATATATAGTGCGTGAGGGCGTGTTGGTTGGCAGAGCAAGTACCGACATATATCGCGAGAAAGTGTTTACGATGGATTTCTCATGGAGTCCAAGAGCTCCAGAGATGGAAAGGAATACATTTTATGAAACTTTAATCGAATACGCAAACATACTTGGTACAAGAATGGAACAAGAAAGAGTATATGTAGAATTTGATGGTAAGACAGAAGTTCTTAAAAAAGCTGATTAAGCCCCAAACCCATTCTATATTTAGCCGATTTTTATAGAAGTTTAACTGTCAGTAACCAAGGCCGAGCGGGTTCATTCTGTGCCTGGGTGTGTCATCTACTGACCGGACTCCTGCCTGATAATGATTGTAAATTTCCACCACTATTCCTGCCGCACCGATATATAATTTCCTCATGGCATCAGCCCTACGTCTGGCAGTACTTTGATCGAACATGTCTTTTCCGAATATGTGATAACCAATGCCAGTACCAATAATTGCTCCGCCAACGGTAAATAATTCGTTAAGTGTTTGAGGATCCATGGTATTTCCTTACCCAGTTATCTTTTTAAGCGGTGGCGACAAAAGCACAAGAGCGTAATAATAACTGCAAGTCATGCCAACGTAGCTCAAACAGCCCTTTCTAAAAGAAAGCGCTGGCGGAAAGAACAGTGCATGAGAGGCTGGAGAATTCTGGCAGAGCATCTCACTTGTATCTGATCTTTCGAGACGGAATGCCAAGAGCATCCGTCGATGGAAGTAAGAGATGAGAAGGTTGGGGGTTCGATTCCTCCCGTTGGCTCTTAAAGAAATGTATCAAAGCCTACTTTTAGATCCAGGCGATAAAAAATGGCAAAGCAGTCGAACAAGCTAAAAGAATGGATCATTAAAAAGGCAATAGAAAAGATGATCGGAGTGATAACAGTCACACTGCTTGGTGGATTTTTTGTTGCGCTTTTTACCACGCCAGAGCCTACTCTTGTAACAGCTATTAAATGCCCCGTATTTTCTAATTCAGATTTAGCAATTCTAAATTTCACAATCGAGGATTATAAAAATTTAGACTCTGTCGTAAGAATCAACGTATCATCAAAAACTCTTTCATTTTCCAGTGACGGAAAAACATTCTCAAGCTATATGAGCGGAGACTATTCACTACCACCAAACACAGGTGTGAGATTTTATACAGACATAAAAATCGATAGAAGTATACTAAAACCACCCGTGCAGGTTAGTTTTAATATACATGTTGGGTGCAAACAAAAAATATGGTATTTTTTTGACAGAGAGTGTAGAAATGTTATACAGCCAATTCCATGTAATTATGATATAAAATGAAATATGCGTTAGACTATTACTCCGTGGTTTTTTCGCATTATTCAATACGTTTCGTATGAGCGACGACAGCAAATATATTGGTTATTAAATTTGTGTAAACTTATAATTACGCATGTGGTTGCCCAATCTAAACATAAATGTGAATATAACAGCCTATGATGTTCCTAGTATATTTGCTGTTCTTGGTGCTATTTTCTTGGCTATAGGTCTTCTGTCATCACCACCAAATGGTCCGGCCGCATTTATTGGTTTTGTTCTCCTTGGACTAGCTGTAAAAACCCGTCATGAATAATAAATGTAAAAATAAGGCAGTAATTGATACGTTTCATCTCACTTCTCCCGTTGGCTTTTCATTTTTTTCGTCTTTTAAATGTTACTTTTCAATTAATCTGATGAAATATCTCATCGCGTTAATTCCTATTCTTCTTGTTTTGGGCTGCGTGAGTAATCTTGTTGGTGGAAACACGAACAACAGCGTCATCAACGGTGTAAAAGCCGGCGACACTGTTTCCGTTGATTACACGGGGCGCCTTGTGAACGGCAGCGTATTTGACACTTCTATCGGACGGGTGCCGCTGGAATTCACTGTAGGTGCGGGCCAGATGATCAGCGGGTTTGATGCTGCAGTAATCGGCATGCGCGTCGGGGAAGAAAAAACGATAACACTGCCGCCTGAAGAAGCTTACGGCGCGCCGAACCCTGCAAATATTGTTGCCGTGCCTGCAGCCAACATACCTAACGGCACAAAAGTCGGCGACACGCTTTACTCCGGCGGAACGGCCGTGAAGGTCGTCGCTGTAACTAACGAGACAGTTACTATAGATGCAAATCACCCGCTTGCGGGCAAGACGCTCGTGTTCGACATAAAGATAGTGAAGATAAACGGAAAATAGTCTGCTTCTTGTACGTGTCAGAAAGGCAAATGACCGAGACTATTCCACAATAGTCGATTTTGCGTACAAAACAATTAAAATGAACTGCGGGTTTCTCGACTGAAATCCTCGTGCCGCAGTCTCTTTTTAAACGTACAGGATCAAGTAATTCCAATGGCAAAAGAACTTACGTTGATGCAAAAAGCTGAAGGTGTAATAAGAACGCCTGAGAAATTTTTCAACTCGGCCAAGAGCGAGAAAAGCATCAAGCCCGCGTTTATTTTCAATGCCGTGCTTACGGCTTTCTACGTTATCGTTTCGTACCTGATCGGCATTGGCACTGGCGACGTGCCGTACAGCATCACCGGAATTGTTTTCGGGTGGGTATCCAGCATCCTTCTGGCGTTTCCGATGGTAGGATTCTTCCATCTCTTTGTCATGCTTCTTGGCGGCAAAAACGGATTTGTCAGCACTTACAAGGCATGCATATACGCATCTACTGTTTCGCTGTTCATGCTCATTGCAATGCCTTTTGTCGGCTTGGGTATTGCCGGAATGGCGATAGGCGGGCTTATAACGCTTGCCGTGCTCATCTGGACAATTTACGTGACGGTAAAAGGCGTCTCGGTGCTGCAAAAAATGAGCATGTGGAAATCATTTGCGGCGCTTGTGATTGCGGCTGTAGTGGCTTTGATAATAATTGCAATTGTCGCAATACTTTTCTTTATGCCCGTGATACTTGCAGCGATTGCGGCAGCGGCCTGATTCCTTATTTATTCTAGCTACGTCAATTATTTCGCATGAATGACCGAGAAAAACTAAATCTTATGAAAGAAGGCTACATCGTGATGTACGACGATGCTATCAAAATAAATAAGGAATGGTCAAAGGCTGACCCTAAATGGCAATAGAAATATCATGAGACAAAATTAATAATAAGGGTGTTGAATAGTGGAAGGCTGCATATTCTGTGAAATAATTTCAGGCAAAGTAAAATCCTACAAAGTGTACGAGAACGACTGGGTGCTGTGCGTTCTGGACATACATCCCGTCAACATGGGTCACTGCCTTCTGATGCCAAAGGACCATTACAAGGACATGTTCGACATGGACGAGGATACGTACTTCGAGATACGGGAAGCCATAAAAAGTGTCATCAAGATAATGGAAGAAAACCTCAACGCTGTCAGGATAAAGGTGATACATTCAAGCGGCGAGGGCGATAACGATGAAAGGTTTCATTTCCACATTCACCTGATTCCGCACTACGAGGGCGAGAATGTCGATTATCTTGCAAGGGACAGGTATACGGAGAAGGACTTCCAGAAAATCGCCGACAAGATAAACATAAACTGCTAATTTAACCGTTTCTGCAGTTGTATTATAATGATTACACGAGAAAAAGTTGTGGAAGCGCTGGAGCAGGTCAACGATCCGGAACTGCACATGAACCTGTGGTTTCTCGGTCTGATATACGAGATACACATAAACGGCAGCCATGTAAAAATAGTGATGACGTTCACAACTCCATTCTGCCCTTACGGGCCGGCTCTTGTCGATACCGTAAAGAAAAGCGTCGAGAAGGCAGGCGCTGAAACAGCGGAAGTTGAAATAGTGACGCATCCGATATGGCGGCCGAGCGAAGAAGTAAAGGCAATGCTGGAGACGATGTGATGCTGAAAGAAGGCGACAAGGCGCCGGACTTTACGCTCAATGACGGAGACGGGAAAAAGGTAAAGCTATCTGGCTTCAAAGGAAAGAAAATCGTTCTTTATTTCTACCCGAAAGACGACACCGAAGGCTGCACAAAAGAGGCGTGCAACCTGAGGGATAATATGGTCAAGCTCAAAAACATGGTTATTCTCGGCGTGAGCCTGGATGATGAAGACAGCCACAAAAAATTTGCGGAAAAATACAGCCTGCCGTTCAGGCTGCTTGCCGATACGGACAAAGCCGTTTCAAAGAAGTACGGCATCTACGTGCAGAAAAATATGTACGGCAACAAATACTGGGGCATAAAGCGCACGACATTCATAATCGAGAACGGTGTCATCAAGAAAATTTTCGGCAAGGTTGACGTCAGCAACCACGCAGACCAGATCAAAGAAGTTCTGTAATTTTTCCGTGATTCTTTTCAAAGTTAAATAAACAACTGCAATAATATTTACCATGAGATTTCTGCCGTTTGTATTCGCCGTCGGCATGCTGGCTCCGCAGCAGGTTAGCCAGCCCGTATTGCCCGTCAGTTCTGACGCATACTGTTTTGTCAAGGGAGTTGAGTGGCCTGACGGAAAGAGCTACGATGCCACAGCGCATCTTCATCAGGCAGATCAGGACAACCTACAGATTGAGGTCGGTAAAATGTACGTTCATCCGGCACTGACAACACCGGAGGCCGTCTGGCCCCATTCGGCAACTATGGACCCTATGTCATTTCGCATCAACGGCCCGGATTACGGCAATGACATAAAAGACATATACTCAGCAGGGAACGTTGCAAAATTCGGCGGCGACAACGGCAAATCAATACCTTCTATAGGCGACGCGGAGAAGAGAACAGTAGCACAGATTCTTGGGACACCCGGATGCGTTCCGAAAAAATAAAAATTTATTGCACTTTTAAGTTTAACTGGTCTAGTATCTGCTATGACCCAGCAAATTACGCCAGCAGACTGCTTGTTCTGCAAGATCGCCAAGGGCGAAATACCGTCGAAAAAAGTGTACGAGGACAAGGACACTATAGCATTTCTTGACATAAACCCTGCGAACCCGGGACATACTCTGGTTGTTCCGAAGAAACACGCCGAAGACATAACGAAAGCCGATTCGCACGACATCGCAAAGGCGATGGAAGTCGTGAAAATGATAGTGCAAAAGCTGAAGGAAAAAATGCATGCGGCGGGCGTCAATGTTATACAAAATAACGGCCACGCTGCGGGACAGATTGTTGCGCATGTGCACTTTCATGTAATACCAAGATATCCTAATGACTCGGTTGTTATAACTTATCAGCGCGCCCATCTTAGCGAGGCGGAGACGGGAGAAATACAGAAGAAGCTTTCCGAGGCTGCGCCAGAAAGAAAAGATTATGACCTCGAATTCTAATACCGATCTTTTTCTTTAGCAAAGAAAAGGCTATGTTTCCCAAAAAGAAATATTATATCTGTGGCTCGCTAACGCCCGCACTAAATATGTTATTAATATTTCTCAATTCATCCTATTGCCATGATAACTATTGACGACTTCAAGAAAGTAGACATTCGTGTCGGAAAAATAATTGATTGCTCCTATATCGAGAATGCTAAACATTCCACACATAAGCTTACAATTGACATTGGCGAGACGGGCACGAAGATTTCGTGCGCGCGGCTTGTCAACTATACCAAAGAAGAACTTGTCGGGCGGCTTGTTCTATGCGTTGTCAATTTTGCGCCAAGACAGATAGGGAAAAACGTATCGGAAGTTCTGACGCTCGGCGTGCCCGACGGCAAGGATGAATGCGTTCTTGTTGTGCCGGAAAGAGATGCGCAAATAGGAAGCAGGCTTTACTAAATCAGCAAAATCATCAGAAGCATCGCGATCAAAAAGTCCACTATTATGACTGCAATTGCCGCCGTCCGGATTATTTTTTCCTTGCCCCAGAGAAACTGTATGTGCGGCGTAAAGTTGTAGACTACGAGCAGCAGCATCGGCAGAAACATCAGTATGGTGATGGGGAAAAATTCTGCGTAGCCGAAGCCGAACCCGAGCGACGGAAGTATGAAATAACTGAGCGTCACAAGAAAAATAACAGCGTACAGTATGCACGCGGCAAGGAAGTAATTGGGATATTTTTCACGGTTCATGAATTAGATTTGTATCTTATCGTATTTATACAGGACTGTTTTAACTTGGTAGATGATGATCGTCAGGAGCATGATTGCGTGCCCGCAATCATGCTAGTTGAGAGTACAACGTTAAGCCGTGCTTAACGTGTACAGGAAGACCTTCGTTCTTCCTCGTATTATCGACGGATACAGCAAAGACATTCGTCTTTGCGTACAGGAGAACCAAAGTTTCTCCTCGTAATACTCTCTCTGACGATCATCGTACTTTCAGTTAAAACAATCTTTATACGGTACACGTGCAATGTGTAATAATGGAGGCCAGAGTTATTGTTGCAACTGCCGTGCTTGTACTTGCCGTATTATTTTTTGTGGGCGGCGGAATTTCCGAGAACTGCATTGACATAGGCGGCTGCAGGCAGTGCTGGAAAACCACGCAGGTTGTTGTCAATGATGCCGTTCTTTGCAGCGGCAACAGCAGCTGTTTGGCGCAGCCGCGCGACCAGCAGAACAACGCCATAGTTGACGCTGTTTTCTGCGCGTGCAACGGCGCGAGAGCAAACGGCTATTCTGACCCTTCTGTAAACAACAAGATAGAAGACATAGTTTCTGCGTTCACTAATTTCAACATGACTGCAACACAGATATGCGAACAGCCTGCATTCCTGGTAAAAGTTTACTACGCGTAAAAAATATTTCTACAAAATTTTCGTGCGTGCTTGAGTTTTTTCGTAGTATTTTAACTTATCCCGACTTCAAAAAACGACAATTTTTACGGAAAAGGCAATTTTTACGGGGAAAAACACGCCTAACCTACTTCTCTTCCCGATAAACCACAAAGTAGTTTAACAAAAATGCAAGAAAAAACTTTCTGAATTATAGTTTGACCTAACAGAATGTTTATATACTGAAAAAAGGCGAATCATTAAAAGAAATTTCAGATAACGAAAAATTTCGAAAATAATAAAACTAGAAAAACAATTTTGTGGAGGAATAAAAATGAATATAGACGACGAAGTGGCCAGCTTTCATGTTGAGCAAGCTCGGATCATGGTCGTTGGTGCAGGCGGGGGAGGTTGCAACACAGTCAACAGGCTCACTGAACTGGGCGTAGACGGTGCTGTAACTATTGCAGCTAATACTGATGCTAAGCACCTTGCTGTAACAAAGGCCGGAAAAAGGATTTTGCTCGGCAGGGAACTGACACGAGGAATGGGTGCCGGCGGGTTCCCAGACGTAGGTAAAAAGGCCGCCGAAGAGTCAAAAAACGACATAAGGGAAGCGCTTCAGGGATGCGATCTGCTTTTCTTGACATGCGGGCTTGGCGGCGGAACGGGTACGGGCGCAGCGCCGGTTGTTGCGTATCTTGCCAAGGAAATGGGTGCTATTGTGATAGCAGCCGTGACACTACCTTTCAAGATAGAGGGCGCGAGAATAAACAAAGCCGAAGAAGGCCTCGCGAAACTCCGAGAGGTTTGCGACACGGTTATCGTAATAGAAAACCAAAAGCTAGTCGAACTTGCAGGCAATCGTCCTCTGAGGGAAGCGTTTGGCATTGCTGACGGGCTCATCGCAACGATGATAAAGGGCATAACAGAAACGATATCGCAGCCTTCACTAGTCAATCTTGACTATGCCGACGTACGAACTATCATGAGAGCCGGTGGCGTTGCAACCATTGGCGTGGGCGAAAGTGACTCGCAGAACAGGGCACGTGAGGCCATAACAAAGGCGTTATCACATCCTCTATTGGATGTAGACTACTCGGGAGCGACCGGAGCGTTGATACAAGTTATCGGCGGCGAGGATATGAAGCTTGAGGAAATCAGCACAATAGGCGAGACAGTATCGCAACACATGGACCCGAACGCAACTGTGATGTGGGGAGCACGAATCGTACCTGAAATGACAGGAAAAATCCAAGTGATAACAATAATAACGGGTGTAAAGTCGCCGTATATCCTTGGAAGAACAGGTGCAGGAAAATTCGCCGCACAGAAAGCAAAGAACAATGAACTCGGAATCGAGGTCATCGTGTAGAAAAAATTTTGAAATGCCCTTCGGGGCTCATTTCATTATTATTATCAGACGTGGCATGCGGGTGCCTAGAGCCTCGCGTGGTTCATGCTGTTAATCGGGAGTTAGTTCCTGACATGTTGTGAAGTTTTGCTTCACAGCTATTGTGAACCAGAGGTTCACAAAATGTCGTTGCCCGAAAGGGCGCGATTCATACTCAGACGGTATCATAGTTCTGTGAAAGATGTGATGTCTTTCGAGAACCAGAAAAGAATCTACGGATTCTTTTAATGGTTTTGGCCAATCGGCCTTAACCGACTCAGGCGAATGCCGGGGTCGAGAACGGGGCGCACGCCTTTCGAGGCGGTTAAGTCGTCCCGGTTTATGGTTTTGCGAGGACCG
>DATDYJ010000039.1:0-13818 GCA_035289025.1 archaeon | reverse complement strand
GGAGGCTTCGGTAGAGGTGGTGGAGGCGGAGGCGGCTTTGGTCGACCTCGTTTCGACGACAACAAGCCAAAACCGGTAAAAGTCGGCGAAGAATACGATGTCGAGATCAGCGATGTCGGCGCAAAAGGCGACGGCATAACGAAGATCGAGAATTTCATCGTTTTCGTTGCAAACGCAAAGAAAGGCGAGAAGTGCAGAATCCGCATAAAGGAAGTAGCTAACAAGTTCGCTATCGGCGAAAAGGTTGGCGAATCCTCGGGAAGCTCAGAAGGATCAAGCGAATCCGAAGACAGTGAAATGTCTGAAGAAGCAGATGATTCTGAAGCATCAGCTGACGAAGAAGCATAAATTAAACTTCTTTAAAAAAGAAGTTTAATCAAGAAACTCGCAAAATTGGGGGATTTTCCCCCATATTTTTCTTTTTTATTTTCATAATTTAATTGATTCTATGACTGATATAAAATGTGTAATTTTTGACGTAGGCGGCGTACTACTCAAGGAAAAAATTGATGTCGTCCATGATTCTGTAAATAAAGAGCTCGGTAAAAAAGTTTTTGACAGAACCGACGCTCTTCATAAGAAACTTCTTGTAGGAAAAATCTCGGAAAAAGACTTTTTCAAGACCTTATCAAAAAAATACGATATTCCGGCTAAGACACTTCTAGTTCTTTCAGATGAAAAGTATCTGAAAATAGCAAAAATTAATACGGATTCGTTAAATGTTGCGAATCGTCTGAAGAAAAATGGATACAAACTCTGCATACTTTCTAATGTAACATCTCTGCACAAAAACTATGGTCATATAATGGAACTTTACACTAATTTTGACCATCGTGTTCTTTCATGCGACATAGGTGCTATGAAACCTCATGTTAAGATATTCCGAACCGCGTTAAAAGTAACAGGTTCAAAACCTTCTGAATGCATCTATATAGAAGATAGAAAAGAGTTCTTAGAAACCCCCAAAAAACTAGGATTCAATGTGATTCATTTCAAGGATGCGAAACAGTTGATAAAGGATCTTAGGAAATTCGGTGTGAAAATATGAAAGTACTGCTTGATACAAACATGATGCTCGTGCCGCACCAGTTCGGCGTTGACATATTCGAATACCTTAAGGACTACAAGATTATCACGCTCTCGTCGTGCGTGGACGAGCTAAACATGCTGGCTAAGAAGCGCGGGGACGACGGCAAAGCCGCTAAAATCGCTCTTGAACTGGTAAAGCAAAAAAAAGTCGAGATTGTCAAGACAAAAGAAAAAGGCGACCCTTCCATAAAGAATTTTGCCGTGATCGAGCGATGTGCTGTTGCTACTAACGATGCGGCGCTGGCAAAATTTCTAAAGGGAAAGGGAATTAATGTGATAAGACTGAAGCAGAAGAAATATCTTGAAGAAATCTAAATCAGCGGCGGCGCAGATTATATAGGGGCTGTGCGGTGATGAGTTTTTAAAGATTGTTTTTTGATTAGAGGCATGATCGAATTGATTTTCGGATCTGCTGTATTGGCGCTGCTTTTCGCCGGCGTCTGCGCCTGGTTTGTCATGAAACAGGACCGCGGCAACCGGAAGATGATCGACATATCGAAGGCCATACAGGAAGGCGCGACTGCTTTTTTGAACCGCCAGTATAAGACAATTTCTATTTTCGCTGTTGTTATTGCCATAATACTCGGCTTAATTCTCGGCGTTAACGCCGCCGTGTCTTTTATCGTCGGCGCGTTGCTGTCGGCGCTCGCGGGTTACATCGGCATGAACATCTCGATACGCGCTAACGTGCGGACGGCTAAAGCCGCAGAACACGGCATATCAAAGGCGCTAAGAACATCGTTCATGGGCGGCGCAGTGACTGGCTTTGCTGTAGTCGGTCTCGGGCTGCTCGGGGTTTCTTCGTTATATTTCATATACGGCAATGTCAACGTGATAATCGGTTTCGGTTTCGGAGCGTCGCTTGTCTCTCTGTTCGCCCGAGTCGGCGGCGGAATATACACAAAAGCAGCCGACGTCGGCGCGGATCTTGTGGGTAAGGTAGAGAAAGGCATACCGGAAGATGATCCAAGAAACCCTGCGGTAATAGCTGACAACGTCGGGGACAATGTCGGCGACTGCGCGGGAATGGGCGCTGACCTGTTCGAGAGCTATGTCGTGACGCTGCTCGCTGCAATGCTGCTTGGCGTAATAACAGGCGGCAATGTCATGTTTCCCCTTCTGGTTGCGGGCGTTGGCATAATCGCCTCTATAATCGGCGTATTCTTCGTGCGCGCGAACAACGAGAAAGGAGTCTGGACTGCGTTCAATAAAGGCATACTGGTCTCGGCTGCGGTGACAATAGCGGGGAGTTACGGGCTGGTCAGATACATGAGCGCAGGAATGAATCTGTTTTATGCAGTAACGGCGGGCATTTTAACAACTGTAATAATTTCCTTTGTGACAGATTACTACACATCCATGAACAAGAAGCCTGTAAGGGAAATAGCAAAGGCATCCGAGACAGGCGCGGGCACGAACGTGATAGCCGGCCTTGCCGTGGGCTTCCAGAGCACTTTCATTCCTGTCATAATAATTGCTGCTGCAACGCTGGCGGCATACTACTTTGCAGGCGTATATGGTATAGGGCTGGCTGCGCTCGGGCTGCTTTCCATAACGGGCATGATAATGAGCATAGACAGCTACGGGCCGATAAGCGACAACGCAGGCGGCATAGCGGAGATGGCCGGCCTTGCGCCGAAAGTGCGCAAAGTCACGGACGCGCTGGATGCCGTCGGCAACACGACAAAAGCAACAACAAAGGGCGTCGCAATCGCTTCCGCGGCAATATCGGCGCTTGCACTTTTCGCGGCGTTCGCAGATGCGGCCGGAATAACGACGATAGACATACTCAACGTTTACGTTCTCACCGGCCTGCTGATCGGCGGCGCAATACCTTTCCTATTTTCGGCGTTCACGATGCGCGCCGTGGGCAGAGCGGCATTTTCAATAGTTATCGAAGTCAGGAGACAGTTCAAGACAATAAAGGGCATTATGACCGGCAAGGGCAAGCCCGAATACGGCAAATGCGTTGACATAGCGGCGCAGGCGGCGTTAAAAGAGCTGATCGCTCCGGCGCTTCTTGCTGTCATTGCTCCTGTGGCGGTCGGATTGCTTCTTGGTCCGGCGGCGCTTGCGGGCATGCTTGCGGGCTCTATCGTATCTGGCTTGATGCTTGCAATAACATTATCGAACGCAGGCGGCGCGTGGGACAACGCGAAGAAATACATAGAATCTGGTCAGCTGGGCGGCAAGGGCAGCGACGCGCACAAAGCAGCCGTTATCGGCGACACGGTAGGCGATCCGTGCAAGGACACGTCCGGTCCGTCGATAAACTCGCTGATAAAAGTCATGAACACGCTGGCGATTCTTATTGCACCGTTCCTTGTCGCATTCGCGCTGCACGTGTAAAATAAGCTTTTAAACTCTTGGTTTCAATTAGGAAATGTTCTCCAGAGTCTGTGGATGTGTTCTGCACTCCGAGGCTCAGCAACGGAGAACTTGTTTTTCGCGTTTAAAATTTACAATTCTAAACAGGGGAACAAATAACAATCTAGGTGAAAAAAATGTTCAAGATACTACATGTGACGGATGAAGTAAGAGTATTGCCCACTAAGTTCGATCTCGACCTTGATGATGCGGTCAAGCAAAGCCTGCAGGAGCAGGTCGAGGGCAAAACAAACGCAGACATAGGCGTATTTCTCGTCATCACCGAAGTCATGAGTATCGGCGACGGCAAGATCATACCGGAAGACGGCGCGATATATTATCCTGTCGAATTTAACGTGCTTACATACAAGCCCGAGGTAAACGAGATAGTTGTCGGCGAGGTTGTCGATATCACGGAATTCGGCGCGTTCACAAGGATAGGACCTGTGGATGCACTGGTCCACGTCAGCCAGATAATGGACGACAAGATATCGTACGACCCGAAGAATTCCATATTCACGGGAAAGAAAACAGGAATAAGGCTAAAGGAAGGCGATTTGATACGCGCACGCGTGGTTGGGGTGTCTTTAGGCAAGGGCCGCAGCAAAGTCTCTCTCACGATGAGACAGCCTTCACTTGGCGCTATGGACTGGATTGAACGCGATAAGAAAAGGAAAAAGTGATGATAAATGGCAGAATATCTTTTGGATCTAACACAGCATAGTTGGCCGCTTTGGACGGATGGGCGCGAAGGAAAACTTTGTTTTGTAAGTATTAACGGCGGGGCCAAGACATATTACGATGCGAAACTGGATCCAATGTTTGGTAATGGGTTAGACGCGGTAAAAATGACAGTCGAACCCCATCCTGACAGAGCTATGCTTGCTTACATAATAGATGTTATTTCAGAGGCGGCAGATATGCCGGTTCATATTTCGGAGATGCGTTGAAATGGTAAAACGAGCATGCAAACAGTGTAAGAGAATATTGAAAGGGACTACGTGTCCGGTGTGCAAGACGAGTAATATTACTACCAGTTTTCAGGGCGTAATCGAGATATTCGACGTCGACTCGGAAATCGCTAAAAAACTCGGCATCACTGCGCCGGGTAAATACGCTATCAAAGTGTGAATCTCCAAGCTTTTGTCAGAAATGACAAAACCTAAGAGGGACGTTGATTAACGCGATAAAGGTTTAAATCATGCCAAGAAAAAACATTAGAAACGTAGCAAAGAAAGAAAAAGGAACAGTCGTCCTGAAGAGGATTGACCCGCTGTCTGCTGCAAAGGTCGAGGCCGTCATACTCGCCATATTCGGCTTTATTGTCGGCATCGGAATGACTGCGTTCTCGTCAATGATGGGATTCCCGTACGGGGCAATATCGATAGTCATCCTGCCTATAATGTACGGTGTAGTGGGATTTGTTGTCGGCGCTATCGGAGCAGTCGTATACAATGCAATTGCGGGCTGGATCGGCGGAATAAAGCTTGATTTTGAGTAATTTTTTATTTAATTCCATTCTTTCTTACTGCCTTACGTGCAAATTACGTATAAATATCATCTAGCAGCAAACTTTATCCAATGGGAGGCGTAAGGCTCGGCAGGATACTGACTTCTATTTTTATAGCAATCATAGCATACATCATGCCTCTTGGCATGACAGGCCAGATGCATGTCATGTTCGCCGTGCTTGTGCTTGTAGCCGCTTTGTGGATAAGCGAGGCTGCCCCGCTGCACGCAACGGCAATACTCGCGGCTCTGCTTATGATACAGGTCGTCGGGCTGAATGCCAAGGACGTATTTGCGCAGTTCTTTGACCAGGTAATAGTGCTTCTTCTGGGCGGGTTCGTCATTGCCGTAGCCATAAACAAGCACGGGCTCGACGAGTACATCGCGTACAAAATCATAGGCAAAGCGGGCAGCAGCCCGAAGATGATCATACTTGCGCTGATGGGCACTGCGACTTTCATATCGATGTGGATAAGCAACTCTGCGACCGCGGCGATAATAATGCCGATCGCGCTCGTCGTGCTGTACAAAAACAAACTCAAATTCGGGAGCAACTTCGGAAAAGCCGCCGTGCTTGCCGTCGGATACGGGGCCACCATAGGCGGCATGGGCACGATTATAGGCAGCACGCCGAACGTCATCGCCGCGAAATTCCTTCACGACAGTGGTGTACAATTCGGTTTTTACGAGTGGTTCTACCGCGGGTTTCCTTTCATGGTTGTGATGATGCTCATCGGATGGCTTGTGCTGATAACGTTATTCAGGCCGGAGAAAAAAGAAATAAAAGTAATCAAGAAAACCGGCGGCATGACGCGGGAACAGAAAAAAGTCGTTGCAATATTTGCGCTGACAATCGCGCTGTGGGTGACCGAGAGCGTACACGGAATAGCAAACGGCACCGTCTCGCTTATACCAATAATTCTGTATTATTTCACGAGCATTCTGAACACGGACGATTTCGCGAAAGTAGACTGGGCAACACTAATACTGCTCGGGGGCGGCCTTGCGGTCGGCTACGGCATACACGCAACAAATCTTGACCAGTTCTTTGCAACGCTGATATCGGGCGCGACAGGCGGGCAGGGCGTGTTTAGCCTGTTCCTGCTGCTCGGGCTGTTCGGCGTAATGCTTACAATGTTCATAAGCAATACAACTGCGGCATCTGTTTACCTGCCGATAGTGGTAGCACTAGCATCGTCATTTGGGGCTAATGCCACGAACGCTGTGATGATCGCGGCTCTCGGCGTCTCAATGGATTTCATATTTCCGGTAGGCACGCCGCCGACTGCGATAGCCTACGGCACGAAATACGTGAGTACAAAGGATATCGCGCTAGCTGGCGGAATAATTTCCGTTTTGGGTATAATCGCGCTGGCTTCTATAGGCATGCTGTGGCAATAACTGTGTGATTATCTCGTAATTGAAGAAATAAAAACTAACGGATAGAAGCTATCATTATGTGTATAACCACTCCTGGCAAGATTCTCAGCATAAACGGCAACAAGGCTCTTGTGAAGATAAATAACGAAACCGTAGAGGTGCGCATCGACCTCGTTAAGGCCGGCGTTGGCGACTATGTTTATTGCACGTCAGGCATGGCCGTGGAAAAGGTGGAATAATGAAAATATGCGAGCAGGATAGGACTCTCTTTATGAAGTACGCACTGCCGTGCGCGGGCACGCTTGTGAAGCGGGGCAGCATAACGCAGGAAAAGTGGGACGAACTGATAGATATAGTCAAGAACGAAGGGAAAATTCCTGACGGCGCGGAGAGAATATTCAAGGTCGCGTTCGCTGCCTGCTCGCTGATTGCACTGGACAGAAAGACAGAGATTGATAAGGAAGTAATACACGAATATTATCTATTCGGGCACGACAAGATGATAGACAAACGATACGGGGAGATGGGAGACTTCGATCCTGACATGTGCCGTATACGCCCGGGTATAGTAAAGTCGTTTGAAAACGGTTTTGTGACTGTCGAGAACTCGTCAGGTACGGGAAAATACAGGGCTGATTATTGCAAGGTCGCCAAAGGCGACCTTGTCACGACGCACTGGAATTTCATAGTAGAAAAAATATCCGAAGAAATGGCAGAAAAAATGAAAAAGCAGAAAATTGAACTGAAAGTGATTTAATGAAAAAAGAAGTCCTAGGAACATTGCTTGCAATCATCGCCGCGCTGTTCAGCGGCATCGCAATACCTGCCAACAAAATTTTCATAGTCGACATGGATCCGCTTGTATTCACGGCAATAAGGGCTGTTGTAATCGGTGCGGCATTCCTTGCCGTTTCGTACTGGATGCGTCCTAAGCAGAAGAAAACCAGACCCATATCGGCAAACTGGAAATATTTCGCCGTCATAGCGGTTGTAGGCGGGGCAATTGCATTCTATCTGTACTTCACAGGGCTGAAGCTCACGACATCGGGACGCGCGGCGTTCCTCCACAAGACGCTGCCCCTCTACACGGCGATACTTGCATTCATTTTCCTCAAGGAAAAAATAACGAAAAAATACGTCGCAGCTATTGCCATTATGATTGCGGGCACTTGCGGAATATATTTCGCTACCATAAACCCAACCGAGTTCTTTTCCAACCCGCAGCTCGGCGACATGCTTGTCATGATTGCCGCGTTCCTGTGGGCAATAGAGAACATAGCGGCAAGAAAAGTCATGAAGAACGGATCGAGCAACTGGGTTGTATCTTTTGTGAGAATGTTTTTCGGCGGGCTCGTTTTATTCGGAGCCGTGATAATCATGGGCAAGGCAGGAGTGCTTATGACACTGACTGCAGGTCAATGGACTAACATCGGGATATCAACGGCACTGCTGTTCTTCTATGTATTGTTCTATTACTGGGCTCTGCGGCTGATCAATGTCTCAAAGGCAGCAATGCTGCTGCTCCTTGCGCCCGTGATATCGCTTTACGTAGGTGCGTCATTCCTAGGAGAGCCGACGCCTGCGCTGCAGCTTCTAGGTTCCGGTGCAATACTTGCCGGCGCGTATCTTGCCGTGGGCGTGAAGAGCGAAGAGAGGGGAATATAGACGGTGTATTATATATGGACGAATACGAAGTTGCGATAATCGGATGCGGACCCGCTGGCTTATCGGCCGGTATATACACAGGAAGGGCGCAGCTGAAAACTGTAGTAATCGGTATACCCGAGAAAAGCCAGGCGCAGCTTGCCAAACATATCGAGAATTATTTCGGATTTCCCGAAGGCGTGGACGGTGGGGTGCTGATCAGCAAGGGTATAATACACTGCACGAAATTCGGCGTCAAATTTATAAAAGAGGAGGCAGTCAGCGCCACAGAATCGGAGAAAAAATTCACAATAAAGACAAGCGGCACTGAACTCAGGGCAAAAGTTATGATAATCGCCACAGGCACGCCGATAAGGATGTCGGGCATAGGCAACGAGGAGAAACTCATCGGCAAAGGCGTCCACTACTGCGTATCGTGCGACGGCCCGATGTACAAGAACAAGAAGATAGCGATCATAGGAAACAGCAACCACGCGGCAGAGGATGCTGTAGAGGCGTTGTCGTACACGAAGGACGTTACAATAATAGCAAATTCGGACAAATTCGAATTCTCCGACGCGTTCGATAAGGAGCTAACGAAATGGCAGATCAAAACGCTGCTCGGAAAAATAAAGGAGTTCAAAGACGGAAAATGGTTCGAGTCGGTTATAATGAGTGACGGCAGCGAGGCAAAATTCAACGGGGTTTTCATGGCATGCGGCTCCGCGGGCGCGCTGGATTTCGCAGCGAGTATCGGGCTTGAAATAAAGGACAACACGCTTGTGATTGATGACAATAATATGACAAGTGTGCCGGGAGTTTTTGCAGCCGGCAATTGCGCAGGCCGCTGCCGCCAGATAGCAAAAAACGTGGGTGATGGATGCAACGCAGGAACGAGCGTGATCAGATACCTGCGCTCAAGGGATCTTTACATGGATTACGGGCATATGACTGATGTGATAACAAAAGATGAAGTTAAGATAGAACCTGTTAAAATCGAGACAAATGCAGCGAAAGAAGAGATCGTTCCGAGCGCCGTAGAAATTATGGCAGCGGACAAGCCAAAGAAAAAGCTCCGTGTCGGATGGTTTTCTTTCAGCTGCTGCGAAGACAGCACGATAGTTTTCACGGAGATGCTCAATGATTATTACGACAAGCTCAGCAGTGTTATAGATATAAGGCACGCGCGTGTGCTGCGCAGCAAGAACGATATGACCGATCTTGATATAGCATTCGTCGAAGGGGCAATTTCCAACGCGAAACAGGAGGAAGAAGTAAAGAAGATACGCGCGAACAGCAAGAAAGTAATTGCAATAGGCTCATGCGCCGTGACCGGAATGCCGTCCGGCCAGAGAAATAACTTTGACGAAGAGCGTAAAAGAGAAGTTGATCCAATAATAAAAATGTTCGCGTACGGCGAGAAAGTCAAAATACTCAAAGAAGTTATACAGGTCGACGGCTCTGTCCCTGGATGCCCGATGACGGAATCCGGTTTTATCGCGGAGCTTAACAGACAGCTGAAGGAGTTTGGTTACGATGCACAGCTTTGACATAACACTTGAAAATATAGCGAAGACAGAAGGGCATTCAAACGTAGAGGTACGGGTTCGCGACGGCAAAGTTGAATATGCGAAGTTCGAGGTTACGGAGAACCAGCGGTTCTATGAGCAGGCCATTCGAGGCCAGCCAATAACGACGGCGCCGCAGCTCATGTCGCGCATCTGCGGCACGTGCAGCATCGCGCACCTGACGTGCTGCATAGAAGCGATAGAAAATGCGCTCGGCGTGCAGCCGACGGACCAAACGCTTCTCATGAGGAAGCTTGCGATGTACGGCCTGATGATACGGGACCACGGCCTGCATTTGTACTTCTTCAGCCTGCCGGATGTAATGGGCAAGGACTCGATACTGGATTTCAGCGAGGACAACGAGAGGGAGCACAAGCTGCTGCACGATTCGTTTGATATAAAGCGTGCGGGCAACGTGCTGTCAACAATCATAGCTGGCAAGGCCGTGCACGCTCCGTACCCGACGGTCGGCGGCTTCCTCCACGTGCCCACGGACGAGGACGTGCAGCGGGCTATAAAAGAACTGAAGCAGGCAAGGCCTCTCGCGCTGGACCTTATAGACACGTTCTACAAATGGAACGAAAAGTTCGAACGGGACACGGATTTTGTTGCGCTGACAACAAAAGATTTCAGTTTTCTTGACGGCGATATTACAAGCAGCCGCGGCATATGCATCCGCGAGAAGGAATATTTCGAGCACATAATAGGGATTATTCTGCCCCATTCGCAGGCGGCAGGCTTCGAGTTTGAAGGCGAACCGTTCATGGTCGGCGCGCTCGCGCGGATGAACCTTAATCATGATGCACTGCATGCAGAGACGAAGAAAACCGCGGCGGAATACCTGAAAGTATTTCCGTCAAATAATATTTTCCACAACAACCTTGCGCAAGGGATAGAGATCCTGCACAGTATAGACCACTCGATCGAGCTGCTGCAGAACATGAAATTCGTAAAAGAGGAAATACAGCGGCCAGCTATAACTGAGGAAAAATCCGGAATAGGCGTCATAGAGGCCCCGCGCGGCACACTTTACTACCGCGTAACCGTAGGCAAGAATGCGAAGATAAAAAAGGCTCAGGTTGTCGTGCCGTCGGCACAGAACCAGATCAACATGGAGCGGGACATAGCAAAGTATGTACAGGACAACGTAGACAAGCCGAAAAGCACGCTGGAATTCGGAATAGAAAAGTTAGTACGCGCGTACGACCCGTGCCTTTCGTGCGCAGCGCATTTCATAAAATTCAACTGGAGTTAATTATTTTATATGGTGCAGCGCCCTTAGCGCAGAGGCGACGCCCTTGTACGCGTCTTCTTCAGAAAGATGCGCCGGCACGCCTATTATACTTACGCTGTCCAGCCTGCCCGATTTCTTCAGAAGTTTCAGCGTGAAGCCCAGGTCGAAATCGTGCAGAGAATACACCTTGCCCGTGACTATTTTGTCTATATCATGTATGACCTGTACCTTGTCTATGCCTATCACGGTGTCGATGATTTCCAGGCTGCGGCTGCCCGGCATGTCGTCCGTCGGCTCAAGCTCACGGAACTCCAGTCCGCGGAATTCGTTTTGCAGCCTCGGCAGTATTTTCAAAGGGAGGCTGTCTTCAGGAACAAGCGGATTGCCCGCCACGTAGACGGTCCTCATGGTTAGAATAATACCAGGAAAAGTCTTAAGGTGATTTTATAATATGTTCTTTTTGGGAAACCTAGATTTTTCTTTCCAAGAAAAAGATCGGTATTTAAAAGTAAGTATCTAGGTAATTGTTGCATGAAAATAGAAGTAAAGGGCGAGAACTACAACAGGCTCATGAAGCGAAGGGAGCTGGATGTGTTCATAGACCACATCGAAGAGTCAACACCGGCTATGGCTGCAGTGCAGCAGCTACTTGCCAAGCAGATAGGCGTGGCCGCAGTTAATACTGAAATAAAACAGGTAATGACATCGAAAGGTTTGTCGGTGTCAGCGTGCCGCGCGTTCGTGTGGGACGAAAAGACGGTTGCAGATCTTTCAGCACCTGTAGTAAAAGAGGAGAAGAGTGAGTAATGGCAAGACCACCTGAGGCACCTCCAGTAGAGGAGAAGAAGCCAAAGAAAGAGAAGAAGTCGCAGAAGGAGCGGCCTCACTCAAAGAAGAAGCACACAAAGGTGCAGGTGTGGAAACTCTACAAGACGGAAGGCGGCAAACTGCTGCGAAAGAACGAACACTGCCCGAGATGCGGCGCAGGAACATTTCTTGCAAAATACAAGGCACGCAAATACTGCGGCAAATGCGGCTGGTCGCAGACCAGCAAGCAAGAGTAATTTTATTCTAACGACTACGAAGGACTCCTTACTGATACTAATTAAAACATCCCCCGTTAATTATTGTATAATGAAAAAACGGCTTTTGCTATTTATCGCAGGCATAATGCTCGTGCTTCTTGTAGTCAGCTTCTTCGGCTTCGAAGAAGTTATTGGTGCACTCGTGCACGCCAATCCTTTGTATATCGCAGCTGCGCTCGGGCTGCAGTTTGTCGGGTTGCTGCTGCTTGGCTTAAGGCAGAAGGTGCTTGGCGGAGGAAAAGCATCGCTTCGAAAGTCGTTTCGTGTTGCGATGAGCGGAAATTTCGTGAATCTCATAATGCCCGGACCTGCCATCGGCGGCGAGACCCTGAAGGCTTACATGCTTCGCAGCACGTACGGAAGGGGAAAAGCAATCGCCGTAATAGCCGTGGATGATTTTATAGAGATACTGGGAACTCTTCTTGTCGTATTCTTTGCAGTTGTATTTTTTGCACCAATGGTCGCGCCGGGACTAAAGACAGTATTTGCCGCTTTCATACTGATAGTAATACTGATAATGACCGGTATATTGAAAGTCCTTCTGACTCCAAAGTGGCTGAAGAGAGTCGTGCACTGGGTAATTAAGCGCATATCAAAATACCAGCACATCAATGAGAAAGACTACGCAAGCATGTTCTACCGAGCATTCCGCGTTCTTCTGAAAAAGAAAATAATTCTCTCAAAGGCGCTCGCGCTGACACTGTCCATAAAAATCATAGAATTCGCCGTGCTTTATCTCAGTTTCGCTTCGCTCGGCGTTTCCCTGCCGCTGCGCGAAATAGTCGTGCTATGGAGCATAATAGTAGTTTTTCTTTTCATACCATGGCTGCCCGGGTCGCTTGGGCTTGTCGAGTTCGGCGCGGCGTCGACACTTGTTTCCCTCGGCCTTGCCAGCACGACAGCCGCATCGGGCATGCTGATAAACCGGGCAATATCGCTCTGGTTCGTATTGTTTGTGGGCGCTGTAGCCATATACCACGCAAGAACCAAGGGAGAACTTGCAAAGAACACCAGGCTTGGGGACGTAAAATAGTCGTTTAACTATAGCCATTAATGTTGAATATTTATCCAGGCAACCGCAGTGATATTCATGCACAGACTGATATGCTTTGATTTTGACGACGTGATAGCGGACAGCAAGTCGCTCAGCAGGCTGCCTTTCATAGGCGGCAGAGTAAGGTCAATGGAACTGGGACCGGAATTTATTGAAGGAACGCTTAACCCCAAAAAATTCAAGAAATTCATGGACGATGTCGTCAAGCAAATCAGCGGCATAAATGCCGGCCTTGTAATAAGGGTGCTGCTGCGGATGAAACTGCACAAAGGAGTGCGCGAGACGCTGGAAAAGCTCCATAAATCCGGCTACAAAATAGTCATAATAAGCACAAACGACGAGGAATTCATACGCCGCTACATGGAAAAGCACAGGCTGGACAAGTATGTCGACCATGTATACGCCGCAACTTTTGAGGTCAAGGACGGGAAGATAACAGGCAAGATAAAGGGCGAAGTGCTGAGGGACGAGAAAGTGCACATAGTGCCGCGGCTCGAAAAGAAGTACAAAATAAAGCGCAGGGAAATGATATACGTGGGCGACGGGCTGACGGATCTGGCAATAATGAAAATTATCGGCCGCGGTGTTTTGTTTAATCCGAACATGCTCACCAAAGCGGAAGTTTTTGCGAGCAGCAAGCTGCGCCAGAAGGAAAACAAGGGCGAATTATTTTTAGCGGAAGGTAATGATTTGAGAAAGATAATGGAATTTATTGAATAAAAGTAGTATTTTATTCGAAAATTGTGCGAATATACTCTTCCGGGATTGCGAGTCCAAATGTGCCATCACGGCTTCCTACATAAAGACGTCCCAACTGAAAGACTTTCTTATGAGAATCAATAATAGGTCTGACATCGGATAGTGCACGCTGTGGCTGATCTGTTGATT
>DATDYJ010000038.1:0-2023 GCA_035289025.1 archaeon | reverse complement strand
TTTAAATCTCTTTCTGGTATCCGTTGCGTATGGAAACAAAAATTTCGGTAACTTACATGCCAATAGATAACATTCACAAAAGCATAATTGAAGAGCGATGCGGTCTTTCTGATGGAATAAAAATATTAGGGCACGAATTTCTATATACAGTGGATTACAGGAAAGGTTTTATCGGCATACTAAGGGAAGAACCTTACGTTGCCGCAGCACAAATGGTAAGAACTAGATCTTAACGATTTCCGTCTCTTTCATTGTCTTCTTTATGAGCGTCTTTATTCGCAGTTTCTTCTCCATCGCGCGCACTTCCTCTACTGTAGATTTTGTTGCTGGATGCTTGGCTACAAGAACTGAACAGCAGTCCGTGTACGGCCGTATTGACGTCTCGTACGTGCCTATGCCGCGCGCGGTCTCTATTATTTCCTGCTTGTGCGTGCCGATGAGGGGCGCGAATATGGGCGTCTTTACGGCATCGTATATGGAATTGATATTCTCAAGAGTTTGCGAGGCGACCTGCGCTACGCTGTCGCCTGTTATCAGCCCAAGAGCATGCTCCTTGTGCATTATATCCTCGGCAATCTGCATCATGACTCTGCGGTATATAATCATCCGATAACGCGGATCCGTCTTTTTTATTATCTGCTGCTGGATCGCTTTGAACGGCACAAGATACAGCTTCGATTTGCCCTGATACTGTGAAAGTATCTTGACCAGATCTGTTATCTTCTTAACGAACGGGTCATGGTTGTGAAAGTGCACGAAGACAATTTTGCAGCCGCGCGTCATCATGCGGTACGCAGCAACAGGCGAATCAATACCGCCTGACATTAAGCAGACCAAACGTCCCGCCGTGCCAACAGGCATGCCGCCGATGCACAGCACCTTTTCGCCGAAAACGTACGCGCTGCCGCCGACTATCTCTATGAATATCTCAAGATCTGCATCTTTTAGCTTGACCTTTTTCTTCGTCTTCTTCCATACTTCGCCGCCGACGATCTCGTTTACTTTCATTGAAGTGTACGGAAAAGACTTGTCCGAACGCGTGGCCGTGACACGGAACGTCTTGGCTTTAGATTTTTTAGCAAGTTCCAGTGCCGTCTTCTTTATCGCAGACAGGTCGGATGCAACTTCTTCGCCCAGCGCATAGGAGTAAATTCCTGAGATGTATTTCAGCTTCTCCTCGTGCTTCGGGTTCTTGATGATTATGCGTCCGTTGATCCTTTTCACCTCGCCGCCGACGCTGTTGCGGATATTATCGGCAAGCCGCTTCTCGAACCATCTGCGGTTGCCGCCCTTGGTGCCGATTTCGCTGTAGTGAACCACAATACATTTCATGAAAGCTATGTTGGATGGTAGGTTTTTATAAGAAGAATAAGGACTATAACCCAAGTTCTTTTTTTACCTGCTTCATACTTTTGGCTTTTCCCTCTCGTATCTCTTTTTCAGACTGTTCTATACGTTTCTTTGTCTTATCAGAAAGTGCCATCTTACTTTCAAGGAGACCCCATATCACATCTTCGTAGCTTTCGTCGTCAAATATCCTTCTCTTAGAAAGAGTCTCAGCAAGCTCGTCGCTTATCTGTATTGTTGCCATAAAAACTATATGTCATGGTATTTTATATAATGTAAAAATCCATATGTAATTCAAGGTAATCACATGCCAAAGATCAGCATCTTGACAGCGTTTCTCGCCCTATTAGTATTGTCATCCTCGGCGTTTGCATACGACCTTGTCGGACCGCTGCGGCCGATAGATCTGGTCTGGTATATGGTGGCATTCTGCGCGGCTGTTATTCTGTTTATTCTCCACCATATGATGATACAGCAGAAAAAGAGGCGTTAGAACTTATCACCGCCAGATGACAATTATGTCATAACATAGCAATTTTAGTAGTTTTTCGGGTGTAATTTTACTGTGGTGTGGTATGGAGATATGCATCCTGTGTGACGAAACCTTCAACAACCGCATAGAGCTTGAGCGCCACGTGGAAGACGAGCACCCAGAGCTCCGCGGCAGGGTAAAGAT
>DATDYJ010000037.1:0-2236 GCA_035289025.1 archaeon | reverse complement strand
GACTATTCTTTTGATGCGGTCGTGTCTGTGGATACAATGCATCTTGTCGCAGGCAACGATTTTGTGAGAGTTCTCAAACCGGGGGGCATAGCGCTGCTTGCCACGTTCTTTAACGACAACAACTACGAGGAGCGCAAAGCCATGCTGGTGGATAAGCTAGACGGTTTTACTATTCTGGACGAGTTCACCATAAACGGCAGGGAAAAAGAATACGTCGTCGCGGCGGAAAAGCCTACTTTCTGAATTACATCTCCTTTACAGTGTCAATGCCCAGCAGTCTTAACGAGTTCTCCAAGACCTGCATCACTGCGGCTACCATGGCAAGACGGTTCGGCTCGTGCTCTGTCTCTACAACCTTGACGGAATGGTAATATTCATTGAACATTGAAGCCAACTCGAACACGTAGTTGGCTATTATGCTGGGCCGCAGCTCGTTTGCCGCCCGTTCCACCGCAGACGGGAACAGCGAAAGTTTCATCACTATATCGTTCTCCAGTTTTTCGTGCAGGACCCCTGCGGCCGGGCTGGCCGTTGCCTTTTTCATTATGGAATTCGCGCGGGCGTACGTATACAGCACGTACGGGCCTGTGTCGCCCTCGAATTCGAGTGACGCCTTCGGGTCGTAAGTTATGGCTTTCACAGGATCGAATTTTGCTATGAAGTATTTTATCGACGCAAGGCCTATTTTTTCCGCGGTGTCGGATATGTGCTCTTCTTTCATGCCGCCCCTCTGCCTGATCTTTTCCGCGGCCATGTCGCGCATCTCATCCATCAGGTTGTCCGCGTCAACTACGGTGCCCTCGCGGCTCTTCATCTTGCCTTCAGGCAGGTTGACCATGCCGTACGACAGGTGATAGCAGTTCTCTGCGAACGGATATTTCAGTATCTCCATAATCCTGAACAGAGCGCGGAAGTGGTCTGCCTGCTCCTCGGCGACCACGTATATCATTTTCTTCATGTGCAACTCATGGAAACGTTTTTCCGCGAGCGCAAGATCCTGTGTGATATATACGGACGTGCCGTCCGCTCTGAGCAACGTGCGCTTGCCAAGATCTTCCAGGTCTATTATTATGTTGCCCTCTTCGTCTTTCTTGAAAACATCATCCTTCAAGCCCTTCGTCACTATTTTCTTGCCGTCATTGTAGTGCTCGCTTTCATAATATGCCTTGTCTATTTTCATGCCGAACCGTTTGTACGTCTGCTTTATGCCGTCGACTGCCCAGCCGTTCATTTTTTTCCACAATGCGCGGACGTCTTTATCTCCTTCTTCCCAGTCTACAAGCATTTTCCTCAGGCGCTCTTCCGTGCCAGGCTTGCCTTCCAGTTCGCTCGCAAAGCGCACATAGAAATCTCCTACGAAATGATCACTTTTTTTGTCGGGCGCGCCGCTGCCGAAGTCCTTGTACGCCAACATGGATTTGCAGATGTGCACGCCGCGGTCGTTCACTACGTCAACGCGCACGACATCGTAGCCTGTAAATTCCAGTATATTAGCCACGGAACTTCCCAGCAGCATATTCCTGATATGGCCGAGATGCAGCGGCTTGTTTGTGTTCGGTCCCGGCGACTCAACAGCGACTATAGACTCTTTGCCGAGCTCGGACGAGCCGTACCTGGCCGCTTTGCCCCTTATTTCTTTGATCAGCATCGGGGCGAACTTCTCGTGGTTTATGTAGAAATTAACATACGAGCCAACCGCTTTGACTTCTTTTACGAGCGGTGGCAGCTTTGTTATGCCGGCGGCTATTTCCTGGGCAATTTCCTGCGGCGGACGGTGCTGCAATTTGGACAAGTAGAAGCACGGCAGCGCAAGGTCGCCTATTTCATTCTCTTTTACATTCGGTAATTCAAGCATCCGCTTGTATTCGCCTACAAGGCCCTCTACTTGCTTTCGGAATTCGTCGAACATAGAAGTAATTAGTACAGACACTTAAAAAGAATTATTACACCCTGCTTTCCATCAGGCTTCTCGTGTCAACGCCTTTCTTGCTCAGTACGAATGTATCGCCGTTTCTCTGTAGATAGCCGCCATTCTTTGCAAGATGATATCCTTCTCCGTACGCCTTGAGCTCGCGTTCTGTTGCACCTCTTCCTCTTGACAGTCTATCAAAATGATACAGAACTTTGGCAAGTTCCGGGTCAATTGGCGGGTCGGTATCTCTTGCACTCCAATCGACTGGCGGACCCTTTTCGCCGCCGTTTCCATCGGGGCGCGGCGCAACGTACCCTGTTCCAG
>DATDYJ010000036.1:0-7706 GCA_035289025.1 archaeon | reverse complement strand
ACCCGACTCATAAGCCCTTTCTGCAAGCAGAAAGCGCTTGCGGAAAGAACGGGAGTTATGAGTTTTGAGACGCATAAAATGCGTTGATGACAAAGCATTGAGAAATCGGGAGGTCATGGGTTCGATCCCCATCTTCGGCATTTAAGCCGCAGTTTCAAGTTCTTTTTTGAATTCCCATAGAGCTTCGTTTGAGCCTGCCGCTTCCTCTACCATGATTGCTATTTCGGGTATCCTGAACCTTGGAATTTTTATCCCGTTTGGATTCGTGAAAACTTCCTGGTTATTTTTTATTAATTTCAGGTTCTCCGTTGCCATGAATGCGGAGAGCAGAAGAAACTTTCTGTAGCCCTGTAATGTATACGGCACGGACGCTATGTAATCAAAAGACTCCGTAGCTTCTGCCGTCGCATTTTCGATCATTTTTTCCAGTATTATTGTCGCCTCTTTTCTGTGCTCTCCTTTGCAGATTATATTTCCTTCTATGCCGCCAAACAGCGATGTCGGCCAGAAGTTCCTTCCTTCCTGACTGTCCTTGTGAAAATTCTTGATTACATTAACTTTCTGCAGGTAGCGCCCGAGGCTTACGGCCCCCTTTTCGTCCAGTTTTATACCATCCCTTAGTTCAACAATGCTGTTCATATACAGACCCACGGTCCCGGCGACATAATAACAGTAATTGTCCAGATCCTCAAAAGTTATTATATCCTTGTCCAGATACTCGGTCATCCCGGATGACATTTCCTTCAGAAGCTTTAGCGAGATGTCCCTTGCAGGCCCGTCAAGTGAATGAAAAGTGTGAATGATAAACTCGTAGTTTTTCCTTACTGCAAGAACCCTGTCATTATCGTCTATTATGCCTTCCTGCAGCTTCTGCAGGAATTCGCCTGCGTCTTCCCCTTCAAGTGTCCTGAAGAAATCAGCCATAAGGGCCTTCTTTTCTTTGACAGAGAGGGACGAATCTTCGATAGTGTCAGCTACACGTGAAAGAATGTACATAGTCTCGACTTCTCTTATCTTATTCTTCTCCAGAAGCGGTATGCAAAGGGCGAAGCTTCTAGAAACCTTCTGGAGGATTTCATTTGACGTGCAGACTACAAGACTCATTACAATTTACCTGCTATTTCTATGTACTTCCCATATTATATAGTGAACCCACAAAAGAATCTGGATATTTTTGTGGATTCACATACAAGGTGAAACTTTGTTTCACCTGTACCGGTTAAGCAAAGCTTAACCGTGCATAGTTCCCAAGGAAATATCTTGTTTGTTTCCTTGGAGAACTATAAATGCGAACACGAATTTCACTGGCGTCTATATTCCTGCCAGCATCAGAACGCCGTAAGCTATGCTCAGAAGACCGCTTGCCGCTATGACGGCGTATTGTATTCTGTTTGCGTATTTTGTCACAGAATACGTTACAAGAATGCTGAACAGCGTCATCCCTGCCACAACACCGACGCTGAACAGCAGTACACCGACTAACATACCGAACAGCGATGTAAGTCCTATTTCGGCCGTGAGGAGTATAAGCAGCTCGTCGTTACTGGCAAGCCCGTGAACTACGCCGACGCCCAGCATGTGTTTATGCGCGTGATCGGCGGCATCGTGGGCGTGCGGATGAGAGTGTTCCACGCCTTCGTGTCTGTGTGAGTGCGAGTGGAATTTTCGCACGTCCTTGAGCGCAAAGATGCCAAGTACTATAAGCATTATAGCAACGAGCGATTCGAAACCACTCAAGTATTTTACAAGAAACACTTCTTTGAACGTGAAAAGCAAAAAAGTTATTATTGAAGCCGTTATCATATGTCCTGTTGCCCAGTACATGCCGGTTTTTATCGCCGGCCTTATCTTTCTTGCCCGTGTCAGGTAAGTAGACACGGCGATCAGATGATCAGCATCAAAGCTGTGCTTTATGCCAAGGGCAAGCGCGAGAAATATTATGCCGATTTCCAGTATAGCCATAATAATTATTATGTTGGCGTAAATAAGACGTATTTTATACTTTTCTGACTGAATGTACCAACGTGCCGTAAATTTACATTAAAAAATAGAAACCAGTATTTTTTGCATACGTCTGCGCGCCCGGATTAAAAAGTAAAATCAATTAGAAAATATTAAAAAAGTTTTCCCTAAGCTGTGCCTTTCATTGAGACACGGATGTGTCTTGGAGCCTGTCTGTTTGCCATCGATCGCGCACGGCTTGAAACGCTCGAAACTCTTCGGATGTCATTTCTCAGTGCTCTGTCAAGCTTTGAAAGCTCTCCGTTGACTTTTTTTACTGAAGATGCAAGTGCTTTCTGCGAAAGCTTACCGGCCTTGAATCTCTGAAGTTCTTTGTCGAATTCGTCAAGAGCTGCCTGTTTTTCATCCTGGTGAGTTCGGATCAATTCACCGCATGCTGCGAGTTCCTTTACTATTTTGGCGTAGTCAGACTCGTTCATTGTTTTTTCTGTTGCCATGATATCACCTGAATAATCTTTGTAATGTCCCATATATATACTTTTTGAGGCTTGCGATGAAATATTTCTGATGATTATTGAAGTAAGGGTGGTCCCTAATGCACGGAGAAACTCTGTAGCCGACTGGAACGGGAAAGTTTTTGTTCATCTTACGGCGAGCGCCGAAGGCGGGCGCGCGAATACGCAGCTGGTCGAAGTGCTCTCGGAACACTTTGATGTGAAGCGGTCCGCGGTAAAGATCGTGCGCGGCGTAAAGTCAAGGGACAAGGTAGTTGAAATCTTAAAGTGACGCAATCTGCGGCCAGAAGTATAGAAGTATCATAGCAGTTGCCGTAAGGGTCATTGCTGCAGCAAGCAGCTTGCCGAGCCTGTTAGGCGAAATTTGCGCTGGCTGGTGCGGCAGTTCTTCCTCGCCTTCCTTCGACTTCGTTTCCTTCTCGAATATTGCCATTGTATCACTAGTGCTTGTTGAACATGTAATATTTTATGTTCGACAAAAGAAACAATATCGCCATTATGCCCGTGACGTGCGCAAAAAAATCAAGGCTGTTTGTATAATACGAGTATACATAGAACGGACCAGCAAGCACGAAGTACACTTTGCCGATCGTATAAATTACTTCTTCTATTATACCCATTGGTAGACTATAGAATCAATTCTTAAATAAGCTCTTTCCAAACTAGAAAAATGGTCTTTTGCATAGTCGGTCTTGTGGTTTTTGCCGTTCTGGGCATATTTTCGGCCAAATATCGCGCATATTTCCGCGAATCGCTCCACTGCATGCGCCGTCATCTCCTGCTGAAGCCGTGCGACACGCAGTTCGACCAGCAGATGAAGGCAAAGATAACGGCAAAATTAAGCAGAGTTCCAAGACTGTCAAGATTCGTCTACAGAAGATTCGTTCTCATCTCGTGGATTTTGCTTATCCTCATGATAATAAGCACAGTTCTGGTCGGGCTCGGCATCTACAACTTCGTCCTTTACGGCAACTGCAACGGGCCCGACTCAAGCGATTTCTGTTTCTTTGGGCTGCTCAATCAGCGCGACGCGTCAAAGATAACACCACTGGGCGTGGGCGACAGCCCGACCATAGGCAGTCTCAGCGCGCCCGTTAAGATACTGGAACTCGGCTGCTATTCCTGCCCGTACACAAAGGACGCCGAAAGCATCCGCAGCCAGCTGCTCGCCAGGTACGGCGCCAATATATCTTTTACGTTCCGCGACATGCCGGTCCCGGCGCACCCGTTAAGTTTCGAGCGCGGAGAGGCCGCCAGCTGCGCAAACGATCAGGGCAGGTTCTGGGAATATCACGACCTGCTTTTCAGGTACCAGGACCAGATAACCGTGCAGAAATTCTTTGAAATTGCATCCGAGATCGGCCTCAACCTGACCGAATTCGAAGACTGTTACACTTCAGGTAAGTACAGGGAAAAAATACGCAGAGAATATGACGAAGGCGTAGCCGCAGGCATCTACGCGACGCCGACATACTTCATAAACGGCAGGCCGTTTGTAGGCCTGAAAGCTTTCGCCGATTTCGAGCAGATAGTGGTGGGCGATATAAGCGGGGCTTGCAGTGTTTAATGTGAAACCATTTGGTTTCACAGTACAAGGAGAATACAATTCTCCTGTACAGCGAGGAAGTTCTTCCTCGCGTACGCGAAGACCGAAGGTCTTTGCTGTACAGGTTAAGCAGCGCTTAACCTTGTATAGTTCACAAGGAAATAATATCCACGGTCTCTCCTTGGAGAACTATAAGAAATTTCAATTCAATTATTTCTCATGAACGTCGATAAGATACGCGCCGATTTTCCTGTTCTGAAGAACAATTTTGCTTATTTGGACAGCGCGTGCATGACTCTGAAGCCGCGTCAGGTCGTCGAGGCTATGAACCGCTACTACATCGAGTTTCCTGCATGCGGCGAGCGGTCATCCCACCGTCTTGGTGCCATCGTGACCGAGGAGTATCAAAAAGCAAGAAAGACAACGGCGAAGTTCATCGGCGCCGGCGAGGACGAACTGATATTCACGAAAAATACAACCGAGGGACTGAATCTGGCCGCCCGTTCGCTGAATCTTAACAAGTCCGACAAAGTGGTTGTTAGCGAGAAGGAGCACAATTCCAACTTCCTGCCGTGGCTTAACTTTCACTGCACTGTTGTCAAGACGCACAACGGCTTCTTTGACATGGAAGCCTTCAGCACGGCCATGGACCGGTCCGTTAAAGTTGTCGCCGTCCAGCACACGTCAAACATAGACGGAATGAGCTTCCCGATCAGGGAAATAGGCAAGATCGCCCATGACAACGGCGCGCTGCTTGTAATAGACGGCGCCCAGAGCGTTCCGCATAAGGAAGTCAACGTACGCAAGTTAGGCTGCGACATACTGGCGTTCAGCGGCCACAAGATGCTCGGTCCAAGTATAGGTGCCGTCTATGTCCGTAAAGAATTGTCCGATCAGATGGCGCCGTTCATCACGGGCGGCGGCACGGTTCTCAATGTTCTTGATGGCAAGCCAGTATTCATGCAGGGCCCCGAGAAGTTCGAAGGCGGACTGCAGAATTACGCAGGCGCGATCGGGCTGCGCGCGGCAATAGATTACATTAACGGCGTCGGGCTCAAGAATATAGAGCGCCACGAGGCTGAGCTTAACCGCAGAATGACTGAAGGAGTTGAGCGGCTGGACGGCGTCAAGATTCTCGGCGGCTCGCCGGAAAGCCGCGGCGGCATCCTTTCTATAAACATCGAAGGCGTAGACAGCAGGGAAGCCGCGATAATGTTCGACAGCCACGGCGTGCTCGTGCGCGGCGGCTTCCATTGCTGCCATAACTTCTTCAACGCCCGCAAGTTAGTTGGATCAATAAGAGCGTCGCTTTACCTGTATAATAATGAAAAAGACGTGGACGCGTTCATAGATGCAACAAAGAAAGTTGCAGCCTTGAGGTGATATAATGAAAACAGTGAAACTTCACGACGGCAATTCTATTCCCCAGCTGGGGCTGGGGACCTGGCAGCTTACAGGAAAGGACTGCGAGGCTGCAGTGCTGCACGCGCTAAAGTCAGGCTACCGTCATATCGACACGGCCCATATATACGGTAACGAGCGCGAGATCGGATCCGCGATAAGAAAGAGCGGTATCCACAGAGACGAACTGTTCATAACTACAAAGATATGGAACACACAGCACGACGACCCCCAGGATGCGCTTGAGATAAGCCTGAAGAAGCTCGATCTCGACAAAGTGGATCTATTCCTTATTCACTGGCCCGTGCCGGAACGCAATGAAACATGGAAAACCATGCAGCGGCTGAAAAAAGACGGTCTATGCAGCTCCATCGGGGTCAGCAACTTCACGATAGGTCATCTGAAGCAGCTAAAGGGTGAAAAACCAGTTGTGGATCAGGTTGAGTTCAACCCGTTCCTTTACCAGAAAGATCTGCTCGGTCACTGCAAAAAAGCAGGAATAACTGTAGAGGCTTACTGTCCGCTTTCAAGAGGAAGCGCGCTTGGCGACGCCAAACTGTGCGGGATTGCAAATAAATACAGCAGATCGCCAGCCCAGACAATGCTGCGCTGGGGCGTACAGCACGGAGTAATCGTTATACCAAAATCCAAGACACCCGCCCGTATAGAAGAAAACATGAGGGTATTCGACTTCAAAATAAACGGTGCGGACATGAAGACATTGGACGGGCTCGACAGAAACCTGCGTACCTGCTGGGACCCGACTGGTATACCTTAGATTGTAGATCCGGTCTTTTCCTGAAACAGGGCATCGTCGTCTAGTTTTCTTAGAAACTTCCATGCCTCCTTATCTTCAATCCCTAAAGCGATCATGTATCTGGAGGATCCCCACAGGAAATCACTCAATGGATAACTTTTATACAACTCAAGACCCAACCCACTGGCATTCAATTCGCGCGTAATACTACGGGTTCTGATGGGATCCCTCTTTAGTTGTGTACGGACGCCATCAACAAAAGCATCCTCACTGTGTCCATATTCTGGGAAAGCTTCCGTGATTGTATTGTAGAGCACCCTAAGCGTTATTTTTTCCAGCATATTTAGACCATTATACTAAAGAATAAAAACTCAACATGCAGGCGGATCCCGTATAGAACGACCGATATACCTTAATTTGCCACAACCTGTTCCTGCTCGGGTATCAGATTCCACACTTCTGTGACGTTGTATATCTGGTAGAAGTCAAGAGTCGTAGAATCGTCTTCCTTTGTGGCTTCGCACACGCTCAGCACAGTAAACACAAGCTTCAGGTTTCCTACCGTCTTCTCTTCCTGGTTTCTTTTCACTTTCACTAACCGCATTTCGCTTACCTTTTTGGTCAAGCTTTTTGAAAAAAGCTTAATTATGAAGGAAATTGTAGGACAGATGACCGCTACGACAGCACGAATGCTGTCGCACGCAAAGACATGCGTCTTTGCTATAGCGCCTCTAGCGCATACGATTCTTTCACCGAATATTTACGGCGAAATTCACATCTGCCCTCCAATCCATCAGGCGTTGAGTAGCTGTCTTTTCAGACACGACCCTTCACCAGGTTAACACCCGTTTGGGAGGATATACACAATTGCGAAGCAAGCTCCACAACTTTCGCGGGCTTTCGGCCCACAAAACTTCCCTCCAAACCCCTTTCGGGATTTCGCTGGCATTTAACGATGAAGTGTTCCAGACGCGGCGTAAGCCGCTACATGGAACACTCATTTTGGAATACATCGGTGTAATCCCATAGGGATTTCTGGATGTAAACCATTGTTACTGAAAAGCACGAAGCTTTCCAGGTAACTATGAAATTGCGCCTGCGGCGCAATTCCTGCGTTTTCGGAAAGACTCTGGGTCTTTCCGCAAAACTATGAGATGCAGGAAGCTGATGTATTGAGAAGCGTGGCTTCACAACTTTTGTGAACTTTGGGTTCACAAAAACTTCCGTGCATTCGTGGACACATTGGTATAATCCCCGAAGGGATCTTCCGAATGTGATCCGTGTTATCAAAAAGCACGAAGCTTTTTGGATAACGATGAAGAAGCTTTCGCTTCATTCATGTGTTCGCAAAGCGCACAAAACGACACCGAAGTGTCCATTCTGGCGGTCCTCGCAAAACCATAAACCGGGACGACTTAACCGCCTCGAAAGGCGTGCGCCCCGTTCTCGACCCCGGCATTCGCCTGAGTCGGTTAAGGCCGATTGGCCAAAACCATTAAAAGAATCCGTAGATTCTTTTCTGGTT
>DATDYJ010000035.1:0-14070 GCA_035289025.1 archaeon | reverse complement strand
TCTTTTTATACAGGGCATTACAAGTAAAATCATGGACACTGATTTTGCTCATGAGATAATACGCAGGTGCTGCCGAACATACTTTAAAAACGTCAAGCCCGACGAGATAAATCTGCATCTTACCAAGCCCAGCGAAAAGTTTCACGGCCATAGGCGTGTCATGAGTATCATGGGCAGGGAACGGGGCAAGATAATCATACAGGCTGATGCTGAATTTCTGGAGAAAGCCGATCCTATAACTCTCACAGAAAAAATCGCATACATGCTGGCGCACGTGAAGCTGAAGACGCCCGAGAAGTATTCGCTCAGGCATGAGATCGCTGCACGCCGCGAGATGAAGAGATTTATCAAGGCAATCAAAGATAACGACAAGGCGTTCATGAAAAAATTCGGCAAAGGTTAGTTTCTATTAATTACAACGCGTAATACGGCCCGCCGTAGTAATATTCTCTCGGCAGGTCAACTGCTGATATGTCAGCAAAGTCACCCAGAGCGTTCGCTTTTATTTTGCCGTCGGACACCGTGTAGAGCACGTTATCAATGTACAGCGAGCGCCGAATCTGGTTCATCCATATATCAGTGCTGTTCGCATGCGTCACGCGGCCCTTTACCGATATGCCTGTTGTGTCGATGCTGAATGCGTACGCGCCCTGCCACGCGAAGTCTCCCCAAGACTGGCCATTATCTTCGTAAAGCGACACAGGTATCACCAGCAGATTCTTGCTCAGGCTGAACAAAAATGCCTTGTGGTCGTTGAACGCCTCGGAATACGTGCCACGGCCGCCGAGCTCGTATTTGGCGATTTCCTGTGGGTTGCCAACATCAGAGACGTCAAAAAGCGATATTTTCAGGCCCTTAAACGCTACGCGGCCGTCGATGTCCTGCGAATTCTGGCCGACTCCTATTATGTGAGTAGCGTCGTAAGGGTGAAGATAATCGGAAACGCCCGGGATCTTCAGCTCGCCGAGCACACTCGGTGCGGTCGGATTGCTGAGATCGATCACGAAAAGCGGATCCATGCGCACGAATGTAACAAGGTATGCGCGGTCGCCCACGAATCTTGCAGAGTATATCCGCTCTCCCGGAGCAAGATTCTCCAGCCTGCCGACAACGGACATGCTGCTGTCGAGCACGTAGACATTGTTGAATGTACTGGGTTGAGTGGGTACAACCGGTTTTTCAACCGGCTGATCCGGTCCTGTAACATCTGGTTCGCTGCCCGGTGCAGTTTGACCCGGATCTGCAACGGCTACGCCGCTACCGCCCGAACCCGATGTGACAACGCCCATCGGCCGTGCGAATAATGCGAAATTAGTTGTTGTCGTTGCGATGCGGAAGTAGCCGTTGCTCTCGTCCATAGAGAACTGGTTCAGCGGAGTGCCCGGCACTTCGCCGCTGCCGATGTAATTAATATCACCGTTGTTTATTTCTATCCTGTGCACGACGGATTTGTCCTGTTCCCTGTAAATGTCATTGTAAACCTGTTCTATCTTGCCGCTGAGTTGCTGCTGGATGTCTGCTGCGGATTGTGGATTGCTCTGCATCCATTCCTGAAGCACGAGCTGTATCTCGCCGTATTTGCGGTAATCAGATTTGGCTGAGGCACGGATAGAACTTATCTCGCCAGATACGTCCGCCGGAAGAAGCGGCACGGTAACGTCCAGTATTTTTTCCATGGTATAATACGGGCCAAGCTGCTTCTGGTAGGCGAGATAAATATTGTCCTGCGATACGTACATGTTTGTGGAGTAGCCGAGCAAGAACACTTTGTTCTTTGCTTCTGCCGCATCCTTGACATTAAGCGACACGATATTTGTGTATTGGTACGAATACGACGGCATGTCAAAGTAGTATATCTCTTGGAACCCGCGCTGGTATGGTGAGAATACAGGTACAATGCCACCGTACGTTGGCACGGTAAGTATTGCGTACACCTGGTCACCAATCATGCGCGAATTATAATAAGATCCGTTGAACTCCAGATCGCGCGCCAGAGTTGGATTCGACCTGTCTGAAACATCGTAGATCTTTATGTAAGTTGTCGAGCCGCCATAACGTATTGGCATGCTGTCCGCAGCGATTTTTTCAGCCACTCCTTCGGTTGCGGCGAGTGGCAGCGGCCCGTAATTGTAACCATAAACGTTACCGAAAACAACCAGCCTGTCATCGTTTATGTAAATCTGGCTGGGATTAGATCCTGAGAGGTTTATGGTAGAAAGTATTTTCATGCTGTCCGCGGGATAGGCGTCTGTAATAATAACCACGGAATTGCCCGATATGGTGTAAATATATTTTCCGTCGTTCTTTACAAAGTCAGCCTCGTCTACGCCTGTAACTTGAATGTTAGTAGTCGAATAATCGCCCGATTTGTCTGCTGCCTGGGGAGCGCCTGCACTAAGAGTTTCTCTTTGGACTGCGCCACCAATCGAACCGTAACTATTCTGTCCCTGCAGAAATTCTGTAAGCTGCTCGGCCGAGGTGAATTTTTTCAACTCATTGCCTGGAGACACAGGTGCAGTGCAAAGCGAAAAGACTGCTACAGCCACGATAGCGACTGCAAAAACCTTTATGTGAACCACGTCTTTCATGATCATCTATATGCAGCCGGATGATATTTAAGACGGCGGTTTTGTTAGGGGATAAACCCTATATCGCATTAAACCTTTTCCACTAACTTCTATCTATGGATGTAGCAAAGCAGCTGCTGGACGAAATAAGAAGCGGGTGCGTAAGAACGCAGGATGAACTGGAGCTGGCAAAGATCAAGCTATCCAACGGGGCTGATCTGATCAAGAATTCCGACATTTCTTCCTTGCTCAAGGAAACCGACTCTGACTACTCAAAACTGCGAAAGTTCCTGCAGATAAAGAATGTCCGGACTGCATCGGGTGTTGCCAATATTGCTGTCATGTGGCTACATGGCAGTCACGCAAACAGCTGTCCCGCCAAATGCATCTATTGTCCGCAAGGCGAGTCCAATGGCGTGCTAATTGCGCCGAAAAGCTACACAGGAATTGAACCGACTACTTTGCGAGCGATCCGCAATGAATATGATCCGTACAAGCAGACAGTCAATAGATTAAAACAGCTCAATATTATAGGCCACCCAACGGACAAATGTGAGTTAATAATAATGGGCGGCACGTTCATGGCTACGCCGTCCGCGTTTCAGGAAGAATTTGTCAAAAGATGCTTAGACGGTTTTAACGGGAAGCCTTCGGCTTCCTTAACAGATGCGCAATTGGCAAACGAAACCGCACGGAACCGCTGCATCGGGCTGACTATAGAAACACGCGCCGACTTCTGCACGGACGAACAAATTGACAGGCTGCTTGCGCTTGGCTGCACGCGCGTGGAGATAGGTGTGCAGTCAGTCGACGACGAGCTTCTCCGCATCACAAAGCGCGGCCACGGCGCGAAGGCGAATATCGATGCTATCAGGCGGCTGAAGGAAAAAGGGCTCAAGGTATGCGTTCACTGGATGCCTGGTCTAACCGGGATGCACGGTCAAATTGACGAAGCCAAGGAAATAGAAATGTTCAAACAGTTGTTCACGGCCGATTACATGCCAGACGAGTTGAAAATATATCCAACGCTTGTGATACAAGGAACAGAGCTCCATGACATGTGGAAAAGCGGGCGCTACACGCCGCTGACAGACGAACAGATGATACGCCTGCTGATAGAGTTCAAAAAAATAATACCGCCTTACGTGAGGCTGAAGAGAGTCATGCGCGATATTTCGGAGCACAACTCCGAAGCAGGAGCGCGTGTAACAAATCTTCGGCAGCTGGCTGCAGAGAAGATGGAATTTTCCTGTAAGTGCATAAGATGCCGCGAGGTAGGTCATTTAGACGCTGGAAACATCGAGCCAAAAATTAACGTAATCAAATATAATGCATCAAACGGCAAAGAGATTTTCATTGAATACAGCGGCGGCGCACTGCTAGGTTTTATCAGACTAAGACTTGATAATACAAACATAGCGCGCATACGCGAATTGCATGTCTACGGTTCTATGACGCCAATCGGTGAAGAAAGCCGCCAGGCACAGCACAAAGGCGTTGGAAAAATATTGATGGCCCAGGCCGAGCAGATTGCAAAAGACAATGGGTGTGGAGATATTACAGTCACCAGCGGAATCGGCGTTCGCGAATATTACAGAAAACTGGGCTATAATCTCGAAGGCAGTTACATGACAAGGGCGCTTAAATAATCTTCAATACAAAATTTTAATCAATGCCAGTGCAAAATTTTGTGGCGGATCAATTCGGGGAAGTCGCAATCGGCGGCGGGTTATTTTCTTTTGATGTCCAAGGCTGCCATGCTGCGTTGGAAAAAGCACGCAATGGCGAAGGGCTTTCTGCGCATGACATTGGAATCCTTAGGCATGGCTATGGCGAGATGAAAAAACTTGCCGGATGCCCGTCCTACGAGCAAATCGGCATGCCGCATGCCAGTCTTCTGAGACGCGTTGAAGATTATCTCAATTCTGCAGACATCGTCCGGGTTTAAGAACTTCCGCTGGTATAGTGTTATCTGGTGTGGGGATGCATCTCGACGAGGCAATGAAGGAAGAGGCGGAGCGGCTGGAAAGGGAAATAATTTCTATAGACATTCAGCTAGGGCGTGCGCAAAAAAAGATTGTTGACCTGATTGAGCTGCGCAGGAAGACTGAGCATGACCTTCTGGCGCTGAAAAACAGCTTCGAGACGCAGGCGGACGAGACGCTTCGGGAAATTCTAAGCAGACGCCCTGTAAGGATCTGATACGCTGTTCACTATTCTTCTGTAATGATGCGCGTACTTGTGACGGTAGCGGTAGAGCATGTAGATCGCCCCGGCTATAATCACAAGCGCCAGAAAATATTCCATGGCGTTAAGCCTGCCTGCAATGACCGTATATTCGGAGCCCACAGCCCAGCCCGCCATGCCAAGCATGAACGTGCGCGGGATGGAGCCTATGAACGTGGCCAGCGCGTATTTCTTCCAGTCGAGCCGCAGCACGCCGGAAGTCAGCGAGACCAGGGCGATGGGAAAGAAAGGCACTGCGCGGAGCAGCGCTATGGTGGTCCATATTTTTTTGCCTTTCTCGATCTTTTTTTCCTCCCGCAATACGTCGCGCCACGAAACGCCGATGAACCTGTTCAATTTCCTGATAAGCGGCTTGCCGCCGTAGTAGCCTATGCCGTAGACAAAGAACGAGCCGATTGTCGAGGCGACGGCAGCAGGTATTGCTATGACGAAGAATACCTTGACAGCCGCGTCCCACAGAGCAAGACCGGGCTCGACCAGTATGAAGCCTGCGCCCATGATGACGAGCGGGGACGGTATTGGCACCAGCACCTCTTCAAGGATAACTATAAAGAAAACGCTGTAAGGCCCGTATGCGTGAATGAACGCGACGCTCCACACAACAAGAGCGGAAAAAATTTCCGAGAGCATGATATGAATTGGAAAGAAGATTTAAATTTAGCCTATTTCTTCTCGCGTATCTCGTGCCTTATACCTGCAAGAAAATCATCGAACTCCACACCGAACTGAGGCTTCATGCCGCGCGCGCGAACGGCAACAGTGTTGTTTGCTTCCTCTTTGTCGCCTATGACAAGTATGTACGGGACTTTCATCGTCTCCGCCTCATGTATCTTGTAGTTGACCGTATTATTTTTTACGTCGAGCTCGCACCTTATACCGCTGTTAACAAGCTTTTCTGCTATTTTTTTTGCCGTGTCAATGTTTCTGTCTGTCAATGAGAGCACGCGAACCTGCACCGGCGATAGCCACACAGGCAGGTTGCCTTTCGTATGTTCAAGAAGTATACCTATGAATCGCTCAAGAGAACCGTAGATCACGTTATGCAGCATAACAGGTCTGTGAGTCTCACCATCTGAGCCTATGTACTCAAGTTCAAAACGTTCTGGCATTGAGAAATCCAGTTGTATAGTAGAACATTGCCAGTTCCTGCCAAGTGAGTCCTTTAAATGGAAGTCTATTTTCGGCCCGTAAAACGCGCCATCGCCTGGATTTATCTTGTACTTGGCATTATTATCTATCAATACTTTTTCCAGCAGCTTCTCCGCCTTGTCCCACATGCGATCATCGCCAATACGCTTCTCGGGTCTGGTAGATAGCTCTAAATGATCGAATTCAAGACCTAATTTTTTGGAAAACATCATCACTAAGTTCATGACTTTTGTTATCTCGTCTTCAAGCTGATCCTCAGTACAGAACAGGTGAGCATCGTCTTGTGTGAATTTAATAACACGGAAAAGCCCGCTGAGGACGCCTGATAGTTCCTGGCGATGCACCACACCGAGTTCGCCGACTCGCAATGGTAAATCCCTGTATGACTTCTGGCCTGAGCGGTATACAAGCATCGCACCAGGACAGTTCATCGGTTTTACAGCAAAGTCCCTGTCTTCGTATTTTGTAAGGAATATATTTTCTTTATACTTTTCCCAGTGACCGGATATTTTCCATAACCTGTTATCCATTATCTGCGGCGTGGAGATCTCCTGATAACCGGCTTTGCGATGCTCCTCTCTCCAGAAGCTAGTTAATTCGTTATAAAGAATCAATCCTTTATTGTGCCAGAATACCATACCTGGAGCGAGCTCGCTGAAAGAAAAAAGATCGAGATTCTGGCCTATTATTCTGTGGTCGTTTTCTTTGAGTTTTTCCCTGTCGAGAGTTGTTTTTGATATCTGACGGAGAAGTTCTTTTGGGTCGTATTTCTCCTCAACGATTTTTTTTACTGTCTCGACAGTCTGGGCACCTGCGGGTCTTATCTCTCTTGATAATTCTGACAGCGGATGGCCCTTACATTTAATCGTAAACGACTTGTACCAGCCAAAAGGCGCGCGATGAACTTCGTAATCATGCCTCAGCGCGTTTTCCATCTGTTTCAATGCATCAAGCGCAAAAGCTGGCTTGGACGGTCTTGACGTCAGGTGAACAAAAGGATAAACAACTATGGTCTTTGTCTTGACCTGCTCGGCAACTTTTTTTATTTCAGCAACGGTCTTATCAATTACTTCCTGATTGTCGCCGTCTTCGGACGAAGTAAAAGCTACAAGACACTCTTCGATGCGCTCCTTCTCTCCCGCTTCGTCGGCGGTGTCGATTGCTTTCTTCTTGGCTTCGTACTCTATGTAATCGCTGTGCATCAGGAGTATTTTCATTTTTTCACCGTGGTGTAAATATGCAAGAATCTGTTACGTGCATACAACGCACCTACCTAGACTTTCACTGCCACTTATTTAAATGTTATAGAATTGACAATAGAATCACAGCCCCATGGTGTAGAACACCTTTTCTTGGAAAGAAAAGCTGTACCAAAAGAAGGTGTGCCGAATGGTCAAGCATAGAGGCCTTTGGAATCCATCCCTTTCTTTAAAAAGAAAGGTCTGGATCAACCCCAAAGAATAATACGCAGCAAAGCTGCTATTAGGAAGTGAGGTTGACAAGGAGAGAAATCGGAAGAAAAGAAGTTCCTACGGAACTTCAAATCATTCTGTTTCTGCTCCTGTAAAGAGAGCCTCGGACCCAGGTTCGAATCCTGGTGGGGCTATTTCTGATACTTCTTGTCTATCTTGCCATGGCGGAATTTTTTTACAGTGGCCTTTTCCGCGCTGCAGACGTATGTGGCAACGCCTGGAAACAAAGAAAGCGTGGCCATTGCTATGTGGCCTGCTCCTGATCGCGCTTCCTCGCAAACAAATTCTGGTATAGAGAATCTTCCTATCCTATGATCATCCATTACGAAACCTTCTTTTGTAACAGCTATTGCGTTATCTTCGGTTCTGCTGTATCTATCCAGGGCATCGTAAGGGACATCTTTTATATGCATGCTCCTGTAGTCCGACAAGTCAGATTCTTTGACAGTTGATTTTCCAGTAAGCATTGACATATATCGGTTATAGAGTGCCGGATTTTCTATGTTTATCCTGACAAGATATAGACCGTTGTGATCTCTATGCTCTACAAACTCTGCCATAGCCTCGAATACTCCGCTGTCTGCATGACCGTTTGTGAAAGCTACCATAGAACTCAAGCGTAATATCAACGGGATATATTTAAAACACTTTTGGAACAATGTCAACTATGATAACTGTCCTAAGGCTTGGTCATCGCGTCGGGCGGGATGACCGCATATCAACTCATTGCGGTCTAGTCTCAAGGGCTCTGGGCGCCGACTCTATAATATACAGCGGCGATAAAGACAGCGGGATGGTCGAGGGCGTTACCAAAGTTGTCAGCCAGTTCGGCGGCAATTTCTCGGCGGCTTACGAAGAGAAATGGAAAAAAGTAATAACCGAGCACAAGAAGAATAAATTCACAATCGTGCATATGACGGCTTACGGTATGCCGCTACAGGACAAAATAAAAGACGTACGAAAACACACTAACATACTTGTTGTAGTAGGCGGCGAGAAAGTGCCGGGCGAAGTGTATGGTCTGGCTGATTACAATATTGCAGTAGCCAACCAGCCGCACAGCGAGATAGCTGCGCTTGCGCTCTTTCTGCATGAATACTTCAACGGCAAAGAGCTCGGGAACGATTTCTGCAATGCAAAAGTAAAGATTGTCCCACAGGAACACGGAAAGAAATTGGAAGAATCGTAATGTATTTTGTATTTAAATTTAGTATACATAGCGCTAATTATGTGCGGTATTTTCGGCGCCTACTCATTGAAAGGAGAAAATGTAATTCCGTATGCGTGTATAGGACCACAATTTCTACAGAACCGTGGAGGAATGCAAAATCAGGGCGTCGGGATTTCTGACGGCTTAAGAATTGAAACCAGCCCAGGATATCCGTACCAGGCTTTTCCTGACTGGATGAAAAAATTCTCAAGTCCTGTTGCAGTCGCGGGTCTCAGGTACGCTACAGAAGGTGAAAGAAGTGGCAAAAATGATTCGCCGCCGATAGATGTTTCTTTCAGAGATATGCAGGTGCACATTGCACACAACGGCAATATTCCTTACTCGTCAGTTCTGCGCGCATGGCTTGAAAACATCGGATATCAGCATACACGAACTACAGACACGGAGTCGCTTGGTGCACTCCTCCTGAATGAGATATCAGAATGCGGCAATATAGCAGAAGGAACGCAAAAAATTGTAAAAAACTTGGAAGACGCTGCGTGTTCTGTTGTTGCAGTTTTTCCGAAGCAAAGTACTATGGTTGCCTACAAAGACCAGCAAGGTTACAGACCGCTTTTTATGTACTGGGATGAAAGCAGAGGACTCTGCATGTTTGCCTCGGAAGATCCTGCTATATATAATATTTCTGAGGAGTTTGACGAGAGTCTAATAAGAGAAGTCGAAAGAGGAGAAGTCATTGTAGTGAACAAAGATGGTGTGAAAAGTTATAAGACAGAGAACAACAGACCCGAAACTCTCTGCAGCTTCGAGCACGTCTACTTCGCGAGGCCTGATACTTCGCTTCAGGGACTGAATGTAGCATTTGCAAGATCCAGACTCGGAGAAAAATTATGGGATCTGCACAAGATAAATGACGGCGTAATTGTACCAGACTCTGAATCCGGTGATTACGGTGCACAGGGATATTCAAAGGCATCTGGCCGTCCATATTTCAAGGCGCTCCCTAAAGAGAGGTACCCGATAATCGACCAAAATGGAATGAATGCTGGACAGCGCGGTTTCATGACGGCCACGGATACCGAGCGGAGATTCGTGGCAAAGAAAAGGCTCAAGATTAGGGATTTTGTTGAAGGACGTCATGTTGCATCTGTCATGGACAGCAATGTAAGAGGTACCACGGTACTAGGAAACCTGAAAAATCTCGCTGCAATGGGTGCCAAGAGCGTTGACGTACTTGTAACTTACGGTCCAATAAGGTCGGCGTGTCATTGGGGTATAGATTACAGAGGAATCAACGAACTTTCGCTAAAGGGGGAAACATCAGGGACAGTAGAAGGTGCGAACGAATTCATGAAGGCATGGGTCAATGAAAGGGCAGGTAAACTGAAATTAAATTCGTGGACTTACATGACCCCGGAAGGTCTGATAGAAGTTTTAGGCGACAAAACGTGTATGAAGTGCCAGGGTATTGGATTCGACGGCACAGTTCGCCTGCCCGAGTTTCTGGCTAAATTTTATCGCAATGACCATATGCTGATGAAGTGATCAGTCAATTCCAATGAAGTCTTTTCCTTCTCTTGACAGCAGAACAACTCTTGAGTCTGCCTTCTCGTTGATTATTCTGTAGCCTGAATTGCTCTCTATCTTCGCCGCGAAGTCCTGTATTTCCGAGTGAAGCGGCATGTCCTCGTATTTCATCACACGTCGTGAGCCTCCGACGGCCATGAAGGCTTTGACCTCGATAAACTTGCTTCCCGACTTTTCTATAATTTCAGCGTAACCCTTCGGGTCAGTTAGGTTGAGACCTCTAGCAAGAGTCAGACGCACAACCGTGTTGCAGTCAAACTTGCTGAGCATCTTCAATGATGTGTTAACATTCTCCCAGAAGTCTTTTTCCATAGGCACTGCCGTGCGTTTGTACATCTCCGGAGTTGTGCCGTAGAATGAAATGTAAAGATTAGTTGGCTGGTGGCCCAAAAGGCTCTCGATCATCTGTGGTCTTGTGCCGTTGGACACCAGGAAGGCTGTCATCTTCCTGCCCATCACTTCGTCAATGAACTGTGGCAGCTGCGGATAAAGTGTGGGCTCGCCCGATAATGATATGGCAACGTGTTTTGGCTCCATGGCGGCATCGAGCTTAACTTTGTCTGTGTTGGGATTGCCGAAGAAACCCTGGAGGTATTCAGTTTGCGCTTCTATGCAGCCGTCCAAGACGCTGACGGGATCATCCCACTGCTCCTGCTGCCGAGGCAGCATATAATCGAAATTGCGCCAGCAATGGAGACAGTTGAAAGAGCAGAAAAACATGACAGGCGTCATCTGTATGCACTGGTTGCTCTCTACGCCGTAGAACTTGTTCTTGTAGCAGACGTTTTTTCCACGTATGCTCTCTTTGGTCCAGCTGCATACCTTGACCGCGGAATGGTTGCCGACGAATCGGTAGCCCATTTGCGTTGTTTTTTGGCGCATGAAGTCAAGTCGTTTGTCCATATCGGATACTACTGTATCCACAAATCCATCGGGTATGCCGTTGCAGCTTCCGCCGCAACTATCTTTCTCCTGTATTATGGGTATCTGCATCACTAAACTCACTTTCAAAGAGTTTTAAAGTCAATTAGATTTAGGTCTACTATGACATTAAAGACGAGGATAGCAAAACTTTCCGGAGTAAAGGAAGTGCCAGGCAGTTGGCAGTTTATTGGCGATATTGCTCTTGCTAAATTCTCATCTAAATCAGATGTAAGGAAGAAGAAAATAGCCGAGTCTTTAATGACTATACTCAAGAATGTAAAAACAGTTTGTGAAATAAAAGAAGTAAGGGGTGAATTAAGGGAACCGGTCGTCAATGTTATATCCGGAACAAATACTATCACGACCCACAAGGAAAACGACGTGCTCTATAAGATTGATGTCGCAAAGGTCATGTTCTCCAAAGGCAACCTGACAGAAAGAAAACGCCTGCTGACGCAGGTAAAGGCAAACGAGACTGTAATAGACATGTTTGCTGGGATCGGATACTTCTCTTTGCCGATAGCAAAATTCACCGGAGCTAAGGTAATATCTATAGAAAAGAATCCGACTTCTTACAATTTTCTTGTCGAGAACGTGGCACTAAATAAACTGAACAACGTGACAGCCATCCAGGGAGATTGTAAGATAGCGGCAAGGGGGCTTGGCGGGCGGGCTGACAGGGTGATCATGGGCTATTTTCCCGGAACAGAGGAGTTCCTGCCGGCAGCCATGTTCATGGCAAAGACAGGTTGTATGATACACTATCACAACATCTATTTCGAGAAGGATTTGTGGAAGAAGCCGCTGGAAGAGTTAGAATCTGTTGCCAAGGCTATGAACAAAAAATATGAGGTTGTTGCTAAAAAGAAAGTCAAGTCTGTGGGGCCGCGCAAGTGGCATGTCGTGATAGATTTTAGGGTAGTTGCGCAATAGCTCCAGGTCTAGACATTATGTCGGCGAAGCGATCCAACACTTCTTCCCTCAATCGCTCCTCCTCAGAAATTTCAAGATTATTTTCAGGCATATTGTCATAAACCGCCCACGCGCCGATTTCACTCTCTGCTGGGTGAAAACGGGTTTGGACGATGACATTGCTGCTGGGCTCATGAGCTACGTGCGGCCAGTATCCGCGAACAACAGGCACAATACCGTTGTGATTTATAGATATAAAATATGGCCCGAATTTTGCCCTAAGTGTCACCGGATCCGTACCAAGCAAGACCGATAAAAACTGGTCAAATTTTTGGGGATTAGATGAAAACTTCGATACAAACCTCGCCACAAAATCGCTTTTTGTCGGTAGATCCACCTTGTACTGCGTCGCAGATTCTATCCCATCCATGAGGTTCGTTCGGACCTCTTTGACCGGCATGTCTTCCCTCAATACTATGTCGTCAAGAATTTCGCCTGTATCAAAATTTATAAGCGTCCTTGTCCAAGAAGGTTTTCCCATTCTATATTCATATCCTTCCGGTAGATTTGCTATAATACCAGGCCATTCGTAAGAGCACGCAATGTGGGCGCCGGATCTCTGCGCTTCAAGAACCGTATCAGCAAAGAACCCGCGACGCATCGGCTGGGATGCAAAATATTTTTTCTGCTCGGCAGTCCTGCCGGTTGCTATATCGTAACGACGAGAAGTGAATTCTTCAAACGCTTTCATAACGTCTGGATGTCAGAAAAGTATAAAAGCATTATTTGAGCGTTTTACCGGCATACGGCAGTCCGCTTTCCTCAAGCCGCAGCAACTGATTATATTTTGCCGTCCTCTCGGATCTGCAGGGCGCGCCTGATTTGAGGCCGAGCGCGCCGACACCTGCGGCAAAGTCGGCTATGAAGCTGTCTTCTGTATCACCCGAGCGGTGTGAGACAATAATATCCCAGTTGTTTTTTCGCACTATATTTATTGCATCTATTGCTTCTGTTACTGTGCCGATTTGATTTATTTTTACAAGCAGAGTATTGGCAGAGTTCTTATCCAGTGCTTTCTTTATTCTTTCAGGGTTCGTAACAGTGAGATCGTCGGTCACTACGCGGAATTTTGCTTTTACCTTTAGCGTGGAAAATGTTGTGAAGTCTTCTTCGTTGAACGGGTCTTCTATCGAAAATATTGGATAAGTCTTACCCAGATCTATGTAATAATCTATTAACTGATTTGGTGCAAGTATCTTGCCGTCTATTGTATATTTACCTGACTTGAAAAATTGTGAAGCAGCAGCATCTATGGATATTTTTACATCTCCTGAATAGCCTGCTTCGTCGATAGCCGTCCACAACAACGCAAGCGCGTCCTTGGTGATGGCAAGCGGCGGAGCGAAGCCGCCTTCGTCACCCACGTTTGCTGCTGTCTTGCCGTGCTTTTCTATTATAACTTTTTTCAGCTGGGAATAGACTTCACAACCAGCCTGAAGCGCCTCGGAGAATGTCTTTGCTTTAACAGGAACAATCATGAATTCCTGTATAGCAAGACTGTTGCATGCATGCGCGCCGCCGTTTATCACGTTCATGAAGGGTACGGGGATTGCCGGTTTTGACCCGGATAACTGTTCTATAGTTTCGTAGATTTTTTCGCCAGAAGCACGGCAGAACGCCACTGATACAGCCGTCGTTGCATTGCCGCCGAGTTTCCACTTGTTGTTGCCTGCAAGATCACAAAGTACTGAATCGAGTTTCTTCTGGTCAAGGTCTTTGCCGATAACTTTAGGCGCAATTATTTTGTTGACGTTGTCCACGGCACGCTTAACGCCGTTGCCAGCGTAACGACGACCGCCGTCGCGAAGCTCGATTGCCTCGTACTTGCCTCTGCTTGCGCCCGACGGCGCTATGGCACGGAAGCCGTTTACCTCGGCTTCGACGGTCGGCTTGCCTCTGCTGTCTATTACCTCTCTTGCCTTGACGGATTTTATTTTCACTATAATACCTCGAAATCTATTCTGTACTTCCAGATCTTAGG
>DATDYJ010000034.1:0-4609 GCA_035289025.1 archaeon | reverse complement strand
ATGCCCGCACTGCGAGACTGCGGTGGCGTACAACGAAATTGAATACAAAGTTGTGACAGACCCTGCTGTCTACGTCAAGTTTCCGGTAAAGAGTGAGGACAATACTTATCTTGTGGTCTGGACAACAACGCCGTGGACGCTTCCTGCCAACACTGGTGTAATGGCAAAACCGTCTGCTGAATATGTAAAAGTAAAAGTCGGAAACGACAAACTCATAATAGCAAAGGATCTTATGGAAGCAGTGCTGGCAAAGATTGAAATAACGAACTACGGAATAGTCGACAGCATGCGGGGAAAAGAGCTAGAGGGAATGGAATACGACCATCCGCTAAGCGATATTTTCAAATTCCAGCAAAATGTGAAGCACCGCGTGGTGCTTTCGGAACAATACGTAGAGCTTGAAACAGGCACGGGCCTTGTGCATACCGCGCCCGGTCACGGTCAGGAAGACTACAAAGTAGGCATAGAAAAAGGGCTGGAGATAATATCTCCCGTCAAGATGAACGGCTGCTACAACGACGAATGCGGGGAATTCTCAGGAATGTTTGTGAAGAAGGCGGACCGCGCCTTAATAGAACTTATGAAAGAACGCGGGATGCTTTTGCACGAAGAGAAGGTGAGCCATGATTATCCGCTGTGCTGGCGGTGTAGCTCGCCATTGCTCGAGATGGCTGTCAAGCAGTGGTTCTTCCGCGTAACGCAGATACGCAACAAACTCATAGAAGAAAATAATAAAGTACAATGGCATCCTGAATGGGCGGGGCAGAGATTTCATAACTGGCTGGAGAGCCTTGGCGACTGGCCAATATCACGACAGCGTTACTGGGGAATACCGCTTCCCATATGGACGTGTGAATGCGGCGAAGTAAAAATAGTGGGTTCGGCAAAGGATTTGCCGCACAAGCTGCACGACCTGCACAGGCCGCACATCGACGAAGTAACATTCAAATGCAAATGCGGCTCTGTCATGAAAAGAATACCTGACGTGCTTGATGTCTGGTTTGACTCGGGCCTCGCTTCATGGGCATCGCTCGGCTACCCGGCGAAAAAGGAACCTTTCGATAAGCTGTGGCCTGCGGATCTTAACATAGAAGGGCCTGATCAGATACGCGGCTGGTGGAACTCGCAACTCATAACAAGCGTTATAACTTTCAACAAGGCTCCGTTCCGTCACATTTTGTTCCACGGGTTTGTGCTGGACGCGCACGGCGTAAAACTCTCGAAAAGCAAAGGCAACGCGATAGCACCTGAAGAAATTATCGACAAGCACGGGCGCGATGTTTTGCGGCTTTACCTGCTTTCATCGCCGCCGTGGGATGATTTCTATTTCAAATGGGAAGACGTTCAGGATATTGCGAAATCTTTTGTTGTTCTGGAAAATGCGGTGAAGTACGTAAATACGTACGCGTCTCATGGCAAGACAGAAAACCTTGAACCGGAAGACGAATGGATACTGTCGCGACTCAACGTAGCAGTGGAAGAAGCCACAAAGAACATGGAGGCGTACAATATCCACAAAGCCGTGAACATTATCACCGACTTCATGCTTGATGATTTTTCGCGGCACTATATCAAGATAGTCCGCGACCGCGTCTGGCCCACGTACACAGGGCACGACAAGGCGGCTGCGCAGTATGCCATGTGGACTGTAATAGATGTCGTGTCAAAAATGCTCGCGCCCATATGTCCTTTTCTGGCAGAGCAGATGCATCAGGACATAAAAGGCAAAGAGGAAAGCGTGCACATGTGCAACTGGCCGACACCGCACAAGTCCTCGATAAAACAGCACGTCGACGAGGACATGGCTGTCGTGAAGGAAATAATAGAAACGGCTAATGCAATACGCAAAGATAATAATATTAAAATAAGATGGCCCGTAGAAGCCGTGCACATCGAGAGTGATGATGATGTTGTCAAGAGGGCTGTTAAGCGTTTTGAGGCAGTACTAAAAAGAATGGTCAACGTCAAACATGTCAAGACATGTGAAGGGTTCTCGAAAGACTTCTCCAAAGGCGCTGTCGTGTTAAGCAAAAACGTGCTCAAGGACGAGGCGATGCTAAGAGAGCTGCTGAGAGAAATACAAAGCCAGAGAAAACAGATGGGTCTTAATATCAGCGATAAAATAGATCTGCACGTTGACGGGCTGAAGCAGTTTGAGAAAGAAATAAAAGACAAGGTCGGGGCACGTAAAGTTACGTTCGGCGACGTCCTGCATCCTACCGGCAAAGTAGTAATGGAAGAAGAGCAGGTTCTTTTCAGGATTGAAGTTGTAAAGGGTTATAGCAATACAAGGAAATAATTAGGATGCAACAAAGAACCATACGTTCTTTGTGTAAAGAAAGAACTTCGTTCTTTCTTGTATTACTCCCTTGGGAACTATATGTGAACCCACATGTTCTTTTGTGGGTTCTCTATAAGGCAGAAGGTTGGTTCTGTTTTCATTATCGTAATATCAACTGTCTCAAAATACAGTAAAACTGCAGAATTTTCAAGTGTTTTTGAATTTAAACGCATTTCGCCCAATCATATGGCTATGGAAATAACCAAACGCTCTGCCGACTTTCTTGGCGGCATAAAAAAGACCGACGGGATCGTTATTATTTATAACAACGACGGCGACGGGATCAGCGCGTGCGCGCTTATGATGAAATTCCTGGAAAAATCGGACCATAAAAAACCGTACATAATATCGCAGCCGATGCCAATGGACAAGAACTTAACGCAACGGGTCAAGACAGGCATACCGCACAAAATCATATTTCTGGACATGGCAGCGGACCAGCAGGAAAATATCGTAAAGCAGATGCGGGGTCTTGGCGACGTGCTTATAGTAGATCACCACCAGGTTCACAAGAACCTGAATTCAGGCCACACAAACGACAGCGAACCGGTTGTTGTACACTATAACCCTCGCATGAACAACAGCAATACTTACCAGTCGACGTCTTACTGTATATACAAGATATGCTCCAAACTGATGGATATGGAAGACTGCCTGTGGATAGCAGGAGTCGGAATGGTGGCAGATTACAATCTAAACGACAGCAAAGATATCGTCAAGGCACTTCGCGATAAATACGGCCTGACGGAGGAAAAATTATACGACACAAAACTCGGGCGTATAGCTGATATGATATCTGCGACAAGCGCAACGAAAGCTCTTTCGTACGAACAGATGGTAGGCGTAATGATGAATGCAGATCTTGATGATTTCGAAAAAGCACCTCATGCAGACAAGATGGTGGAATCGAATGAAATAATACGGCATGAAATGCAGATACTGACGGAGGATGCCGAGAGCACAATGGAACGATCGGGAAAGGTTCTGATATACAACATGAAATCAAAATATAATCTGTCTTCTCCGCTGTCTACAAAGCTTAGCGAAAAATACCCGAAGAATCTTCTTGTAATATATCAGGTAGCCGGAAACAGGCTTAAGATTTCGTCCCGCAATCAGGCAAAAAACGTAAACGCCGCAAGAGTGATGGAGCGCGCGGCAAAGTCTGTAGGCGGAAGCGGCGGCGGGCACGACGCGGCGGCGGGTGCGACAATACCAAGGGATAAATGGGAAGAATTCAAGGAAACCATGATAAAAATGGCCAATAAGACTGAGTAGCTTACTTTCTTGCTATTATCATTGCGTGCTTCTGCTCGTACGGTTCCAGATTAATCAGCTGGACGACGCTAAATCCCGCCTTTTCTATTTTTGCTTTCTCTTCCTCATATATCTGCTGCGGCGGCTTCGTGACGTCGATGCTCTGGGACTTTATTGAAATCATCATACACCCGCCATTTTTAAGGAATTCGCCCGCGTTGCGTATAGCGATTTCAGTTTCCTGCGGATCGGCTATGTCCGCAAAAAGCACATCGCATTCCTCAACCCACGAATACTCTGCGGGCTTTCGCGCGTCGGCCTTTATTGCGGCGATGTTTTTTCTCTCCCTAGCAAGATCCAGAAGATTGCGCAAAACCCTTTCAGCGAATTCTATGCCGTATACGAATCCGTCTTTGCCGACTATGTCGCTTACATGGGAAATTGTTGTTCCTGTCGATGCGCCGAGGTAAAGTACTTTGCATGAAGGCTTTATCGGCAGCTCCTTTAAACCGTTGGCTATTGCGGCGCCGAGCTTGCTGCGCGTAGGATCCCATTCCCTTTTATCTCCTACGATCTTTTCACCGTAGACACGCTTTCCGGGGACAAGATTTTTTGTATAGAGATTTCTTCCATCTCGAAAGACGCCGTCAAATATTTCGTTCATTTCAAACGCCCCATTTCTTCTTTCATTTCACGCAGCATTTTCTCAGAGTCGTCTCGGCCTGAGTAGTAATCAATGCGCGCTGCCAGCATCAGTTTGGCTGATAAAATACGCGCTATCTTGCCCCTGCTTTCAGCAGGCGCTTTCTGTATCAGCTCGGAATTGTAAATCATGCCGTACTTGGGGCTTCTTCCTTTCTCGTGCAAATGTCGGAACATTGCTTTCTCCGCTCCGAGCAACTGTATGGTCGATGCAGGCATTCTTGCAAGCTTCTCAAGCGAACCTGCATACGCAAGAAGTCTTGCGGCAAGAAGCGGGTCTATCAGAGATGCAAAGTTGTGCGCGATTTC
>DATDYJ010000033.1:0-11255 GCA_035289025.1 archaeon | reverse complement strand
AAGCTCAATGCATATCCTATCAATAGTCCCGCTGCCAAGTCCTTTGTATCATGGCGTTTGAAGTGCAGGCGTGACAAACAGACGGCAAGTATCAGCAGCGTTGCTACCGGTGCGAATACAGGCATCTTCGAGATTAGCGCGAACGATATCATTACGGAACGCGCTGCGTGAATGGACGGGAAGGATGAGTTGTCTATCCGCTCGTATACGGCCGTGTATTTTTTTCTTGGCACGCCCGGGCGCGGCTTGAAATAAGCCAGCCTCATGACGGACACTATGGCTGTGATTAATACCGTCGACAATATCAGAGTCAATGCGAACCGTGTATCGCCTGAAAGAAGAAACACCAGTATTACAAGACCGTAGAAAGGGAAACCGCCGTATGCGCTGAGATCTTTCAGTGTTACTGAGTAGACTTCTTTCAGTGTGGCTTTTACTGCTAGTTTCATGGTATCACTCTAAACATATTTTCAAGAAGTTTAAAAGATAGCATAAACTGCCATGTAGCCTATTTTTCCTATCTCCCCGGGCTCGACTCCTGATTTTCTTACGAGCGCTTCCAGTTCTTCTTCAGTAAATGCTTTTGTTGTTCCCCACATCTTGGAAGTTATTGCCTGTGTCTGAGGATTTGCTGTGTGGTTTATTTTGGCTTTTTGATAGTACTCAAGTCTCTCACGAAAGCATCTATCATCTCTTAGTGAAACTGTTACGACTGTCCTGCCCTTAGTTATCCTGTATATATTTCTGATGAGTTCGTGTTCATTTCCTATTGTCGTGAGCGTATTCCACAAACACAGCGTTGTATCAAACGAGCCTTCTTTAAAATATCTTAGTATTTTCGCATCAGTCAACACAGTTTCTATGCCCGGGTATTTGGGTTTTACACTTTCTTCGACTTCTCTTATCGCTTTTGCATCTATGTCTATTCCTGTATAAGACGCGCAGCTATCATAGATGTAGGGAACTATGCTGCATATGCCGCACCCAACGTCAAGAATCCTGCCGCCACGCGCGATATGCCGCACGAACCTGCCTTCTGCGTCAAAATAATCCATGTATATCTGGGAAAAGTTTGATCTATCAAGCCTGTGAACGTTTTTCATTTTAGAAATATTTCAGATAAGAATAAAAACGTTACTTATACAAGGAGAACGCAAGTTCTCCTGTACTGTAGGCAACTGCGTTGTCTATTTGTATTCCCGCCATGTGTGGCCGCACTCGGTGCAGCGGAAAAATTGCGTCGGGGGCTCATCTGCTGAGCGGGTCTGTATCAGCCAGTAATACGCCTTTTTGTTTTTGCATTTCTTGCAGTCCTTGTCCATTACAGGCAGGTCGGGCGTATTGTCTTCTATGACTTCAATTTTTTCTTTCGTTGCCTTCGTAGTTATTTTTGTCTCCATACCGCCTTCTCTGTACCGCTTACCGCAGTTACGGCATACGAAGTCCCCGTCCTTTGGAATAAGCATGCCGCCGCAATGATCACAGAATTTCATAATAATCAATCTTACAATCATCACAGCGAAGACTTTTAACCTTATGCGGGCTCTTTATTGCATGAATCAGATAGACTTCCTGATTGAAGAAATAAGGAAAACCGACAAGAAGCGCGTCATGCTGCAGCTGCCGATGGGGTTGCGGGCACGCGCAGCGGAGATGGCAACCGCACTCGGAAAGAGTGGTATAGATACCGTGCTTGCTCTTAACCCGTGCTACGGCGCGTGCGATCTGGCAGACGAGGAGGCAAAATACGCCGGTTGCGGGCTGCTGGTGCATGTCGGCCACAGTAAATTCTACAGAAATTTTGAGACTGTTGTGCCCGTAATATATTTTCCCTGGAACCAGGATATACATCTTGGCGACGTTGATTTTTCACCGATCAAAGAAAAAAGAATTGGGCTTCTTACTACAATACAACACATGGCTGTACTACATGAAGTAAAGGAACTGCTTGGCAAGGCAGGCAAACGCGCAGAAATAGGCGGGCAGGTGCTCGGGTGCTGGTTCGCAAATGCCGAAAAGATAGCCGATCGTGTTGACGCTTTTCTTTACGTTGGTTCAGGCAGGTTCCATCCGCTTGGGGTCAAAGGGAAGAAAATCTACGCTCTTGATATTGAACGACAAAAGGTTGAGGAAGTCGACACGGCAGCGCTCGAAAAAAGAAGGTGGGCAAATATATACAACGCCAAAGATGCAGTAACTTTTGCCGTGCTTGTGACGACAAAGAAGGGACAAAACGAGTTGCTTGCAAAGGCGGACGAAATAAAGAAACAGATCGAATCTTCGGGACGAAGTGCGTTTGTGGTTGTGCTGAACGAGATAAACGACACGAGTCTTTTGGGAATAAAGGCTGATGCCTTTGTGAATACGGCGTGCCCGCGCATCGTGGAAGACCACTTCTCCAAGCCGATTGTTAATGCAGAAGATGTTGAGAAGGTATTGAATGGCTAATTTTGTGCCATAATCTCCGGCTTTGCCTCTGGTTTCTTTTTTCTAGACACAACGAGCAAAAATATTACGCCTATCACATACAAAACAAACCCGTATATGATTATGTTAACTACAAGGCTGCCCGTAAACGCCGTTTTCGTCAGGTAGAACATCGCCGCACCGAACAACAGAACTATTATTCCTATTATTGTGTTCTTTCCTCGGCTGGGCCACTTTATGAACGCTGTCGTCTCGAAGGCGAAGACCAGCAGCGTTACTGTCAGAAGCAAGTAGCCTGATGCATTGAACAGGGCAGGCGTGTTTACAAGCAGGAAGTGAAGCACGGTTGCTATCCATGCGAAGTAGACAAGGCGGTGTATTGCCTTCCATTTTTTGAAGCCTAGCTTGGCATTTGCCCAGTCAGTTGACGTAATGTATATTGGTATATAGATCAGAAATGCTATTCCGCCAAATATTACAGGATTCACGAACGGATTTGTTATTGCAAATAACAGAGATAAATCGAACGCAACGTACGTGATGACTGCAAGCACGTGCACTATACCGAACGTGAAACCCAATACACCGAGCGTGCGGCGGCGCTGGACGTAATTTATCTTGGGAAAAATTCTTGACAGCGGGCCTGTAAGAAGCGCGAGCGCTATCAGGGTTGCTGCTGTGAAGGCAGCAGAGCGTATCGTTGAAAGGGTTGCGTCGCCATTAATGTAAAACTGATAAGCGAACTGGACGGCGAAGAAGAGCACAGCCAAGCCAATGCTTTTCAGCACGCTTTTTTTGTTCTGCCTCACGCCTTCGAAAAGTTTTGCCATAATACATACAACTTTATGTGCCGTGCTTAAGAAATCAGCCGAATGTGAACGTATACAGGCCGAATCCCGGCTGTGCATCTATTTCCATCATGCGCGTCATATAATCGGGCGCCGATATTATGTTGTACAGGCGCTGTTCGTTGATTGTTACAAATCCGCTGCCGTCTGCATCAATGCCTGCAAAATTTGCAGGAAGCGGAAATCCCTCCAGCTTCACCTGTATGTTTGCGCCTTCGGCGACTATGTTAACGTTCTTTGCCCTGTAAACCAGGCGCAGCTTTGCATCTTCCACTGCTATAATCTTGTCCGCTGCACTGAACCACCGACCGGACAGGTATATTATGTTACCCTGCGTTACTTCTGCGGGCTGGTAGTTTGTAATTGTTTCCGGCCTGAAACCTTCCGGATTACCAAGGTTCTGCCCGCGTGGTATTGCGAACTCGTATCCCAGATACAATTCCGGGCTCTGCGACTGCGCCGGCGCCGTATCGGAAATATTTGTTACATTTCCTGTTACACCCAGCAGTTGCTGGATCACTTTCTCAGTCGCTTCATAGCCGCCTTCTCCTATGTGGTCATATCTTATGTTGCCGTCTTTGTCTATCATATACTTTCTCGGCCAGTAGCTGTTGCCGTAAGCGCGCCACGTCTCGTAGTTATTGTCCTGTACTACAGGATATTTGATGCCGTACTTCTCGACGGCAGATTTCACGTTGGCGTAATCTTTCTCGAACTCGAATTCAGGCGTATGGACGCCGATGATAACCAGACCTTTGTCCGCGTATTTTTCCTGCCATGCATTCATGTGCGGCAGCGTGCGTATGCAGTTGATGCAGCTGTATGTCCAGAAATCTATCAACACGACCTTGCCTTTCAGGCTTTGCATGCTCAGGGGCGCTGAGTTTATCCATTCTCCTGCTGCAAGATCGGGTGCTTTGCCTGATATCGGCAGATTCAGCATGGTCTGGGCAGGTACGCTGACGAATAACGTACCGATTATTATGAATGCTGCTATTACCGCAAGTACTATGAATTCCGGTCTTATTTTTTTCTTTGAGATACATTGTCACCTTTTATTTCGGCTGCAGTTGTTCCTGCCATGTAGGAGAAGAATGCCGGCAGAAGCGGAAGTATGCAGGGCGATACGAATGTTACTATACCTGCAATAAAAGCTATAAAGAAATTCAGCTGGCCCGTGACTGCTAGTGTGTCCGCGCCAACGAAAAAACTTGCTATTATTCCTATGTAGTTGAACAAGACGAGCGCGCCTATTAAGACGAGCAAAATTCCGCCTACTATGTTGAAGTACTCAAGAAGACGGCCTGATTTTTTAAGAAAGCCTGATATTCTAGACGTGAACGCGCCTGCTATTATGAAGGGAAGCCCTATTCCTAAAGAGTACGCTATCAGCAGAAGGAAACCCGAACCAGGCGAGACGGCGGCAAGCGTGTATATTGAGCCTAAAATTGCGCCGACGCACGGCGTCCAGCCGATTGCGAATGCGATACCGAAAACGAACGATGAAATGAAGCTGTTGTTAAACCGTCTTGCCTTTATTTTATGCTCCCTCTGCAGAAACTGGATGGAATACTTGGCTGATGCAATAAGGAACATGCCGAACAAAATTATCACAATGCCGCCGATTGTTCTTAGGATGTTTATTGTATCGAACGCCACATTTACAAGAACCGTCTGAAGCAGCACTCCTACCAGAGAAAATACTACAGTGAAGCCAATCACGAATGCAACGGAATTGAGGAATATTACTGACTGCCTGTCCATTCCAGTTAGTTGTCTTTTATGCGATAAAAAGCCCTTGAAACTGTATTTTTAAACCTTTCATCCTAACATATGAAAGATAATCATGGTAAAGATCGAAGTTCTTGAAGAGACGGATGACAAGCTGAAGCTGAAAGTGGACGACAATATGACTGTCCTGAGCCTTGTGAATGAAAACCTGTGGCTGCAGAAAGGCGTTGACATGGCTGCTGTCACTGTGGAGCACCCGTACCTTTCAAAGCCCGTGCTGACAGTAAAGTCAAAGAAGGCAAGAAAAGCTGTCATAGAAGCGACTGAAAAGATAGTCGACGACATGAAGGAACTCCGAAGAAAGGCAGCTAAGCTCTGATTCTTGTGTTTTTAATCATTCGTTGCCCTATTCTCTTATGACAAAGAATTCCTGCGTTATTGCCTTTTCGTCCAACGGCTCAAGACTATTCGGGACTATATTCTCCAAAAATGTCATGGAAGGTACGACTTCTGCCGTTATAAAAAAAGACGGGATGGATGCAACAGCCCGCATATGTTCGGTTATACTTGAAAGCGATTTCTACGACAAGATGTCAACAGTACTTCTTGATCGCGTGATATTCGGCGACTCAAATGTTGCCGATATAAAGGCAATAAGAAAAAATACCGGGCTGGATGTTATTTTGGTTTCGCAGAAGAAGCCAAACATCAAAGCTCTCATGTCCCTTCTCAGGAAACACGAAAACTATAAGGAACGGCTGCAGGCGCTCAGCAACGCGGGCAATATTTATACATACGGTCCGATATTTTATCAGAAAGAAGGCCTTGGAATAAAAGAATGCGAGACGGCAATCAGTGCCTTATGCATAAATTCAAACATTCCCGAGCCCTTACGGGTCGCGGATGTCGTGGCTTCGGGGCTTGGAAATATATGAAATACGAAGAAGAATTCAATGCAGGCAAGGCTGCAATAGCAAAAGCATCAAAAATCCTGATGAAATATTACTCAGGAAAACCGCTGAGCAAGCGGAACAAAGGCGAACATGACATGGTCACTGAGGCAGACCTCGCTGCGGAAAAAGCCATGATGGATATTATAAAGAAATATTTTCCCCGACACAACATACTTTCCGAGGAGTGTGGCGAGATAAATAACGGCGGCGGTGCACGCTGGATAATAGACCCACTTGACGGCACACACAATTTCTATTTCGGACTGCCGCTGTGGGGAACAATGCTTGCGTTCGAGGCATCAGGTCGGGTTGAATTTAGCATAATCGCTCTTCCTGTGTTCGAGGAGTTGTACACCGCGATAAAAGGCGGCGGGAGCACCCTTAACGGAAAGAAAATAAGCGTATCAGACAGGAAAGAGAAATTTCTTGCTTCATTCAGCCTGAAGGATCACAACGACCCGGTAATCAGGAAAAAATTTGACTTATTTGCGGATAAATTCCATAGAAAATTCAGGTCGTTCGGTTGCATCGGACTCAGCGGATGTCTTATTGCTACGGGGCGCATGAATATCCAGGTCGCTACAAAAACTTCGCCGTGGGATATAGCTCCTGTCGCACTGCTTGTGGAAGAAGCCGGCGGGAAAGTCACCGACTTTTCAGGAAACCCATGGAAGCCCGCTCTTGGCAGCTATTTAATGTCAAACGGCAAAATACATCAGCAGATTCTTGACGTCATAAGTGGTTAAATATTATGAAAAAAAAATCGACGCAGCGGGAGGTAGGTGAATTTATACTGGCTTTTGTTGCGGCCTGGATAATCTATCAGGGGCTGGCGCTGGCAACAGGAACACCGCTGCCTGTTGTTTCGATCGTATCTGATTCGATGTATCACGGGCCGAGCTCGATGGGCACTATGTGCGGGCAGCGGCTGGACAGGCCGCAGACAATGGGGGAATTCTGGCAGAAGTGCAGTGGCGATTATTTGCAATATAATATAACAAAGGAACAGTTCCGCTCTTTCATTTCACCGAGCGGCATGTCGCGGGGCGATCTGCTTCTTGTGGTCCGTGACGACAATCCGAAGATAGGCAACGTGCTGATATACCAGCGGGCCGGCAGCAGCTTCACGATAGTCCACAGGCTTGTTGCCATAGGCAGCGATTACTACATAGTAAAGGGCGATAACAACAAAGATGCAGACATGCCGGTGCCGAAGAATGCGGTCATAGGCAGAGTCGTGCTCGCGGTGCCGGTGCTGGGGTACCCGCGGCTGATGCTGCATATGGTTGGAATATAATCACGCCACAGATTCGCTTTTTTTGTCCGTACTTTTCAGTTCGGCTTTTGCAGGCTGTTTCTTGTCTAGTGGCGGGATTTCTGTATTATTTCTTTCGTGATTGACATACATATGATCTATCTGCTGACCTTCTTCCGTCAGTGTAATGTAAAGAACCCCGTCCAAATCAAACTGTTTCTTTAATTCTGAAAGTGCGGTCTGGAGTTGTTCGCTCGGGTTCTCATTGCCTAATATGATTGCTTTGCTGCGCAGAAGTTGTTCCTTTCTGCCGTCTATGTGAATTCCTCTTTTTGTTCTTGTCATGGGGACAATGTAAGCCCCCTGCTGCGGTTCCCCCGCATTTAATTTTGCTACTGTAAATCCCGCAAAACCGTCCAGATGATAGTCCAGGCTGCCGACAGTAATTTTTGTATAGCCCCGTATGTATTTATCGAAAAGATCGACCTTTGCTCTATCGTAGTAACTAACTATGTTTTCTGCACGTTTGTTATCTTTTTCTCTCTGAGACCATAGAGGCATAAATTCACCTACAACATCAACGCGCGCCCTAATTTATCTTCTCGTCTCTTAAGATACGCGAATATCTCATAAAAATATGCCCCCATTCTTTTTGCGGGCGTTTTTCGCGTTGATCTGAATCTTTTCAACGCCTCATCTTTGTTTTCCCGTATTTTTGCACGGAAGCCTTCGGCTCCTACATAATCCACGATGCCCCTGTCTTCGATAAATGTGGCAATTGGTATGTCGTTGATCCCTAAGTAATCCTGATTATCCTTCAGAAAGCCGTAAAGCGTAAGTAGGCGGCGTCCGCCGAGTACAGTATCGTCAAACGGCACAGCTATCACATCTTTTTTGTATTCGTCTTTTAGTTTCAATATCTCTTCTGAAATTTCTGTTCTTGTCGGACTTAGAATTTTTTGTCTGTCACCATTAACCTCAAATGGCAATCTTCTATAAGGCACAGCCAGCATTTTCATGGCATCTTCCACATATTTACCGAATGTTACTCCTCCACTTTCTATCGGACAGAATAATATGCTCTGCCCGTTTCTATTACTCTCTATCTGTGTTGCAACTTTATAGCCGCTGCTTACTTTATCCACACCTCTAAGTTCAGGCTCGTAAGGCAATAATATTTTGCCTTTTGGTACTACGCTTAACGGTTCTGTCTTTGACATACTTTCACTCCAAAAATGTTACCGAATCAATTACACCGCTGGACTCCTTGTCAGTTCCCCTCACAACCTTTGCTATTATTTTGTCATCTTCTATATTGCCCTTCATTATTTCTTCAGTGTGCCTGGTGAATGCGATTATCGCGCTTCTTAATCCCTGCGAGCGTCTGCCAGCCAGCAGTATCAGTTCTTTTTTCTTATTGAAAGGGTTCTTAACCCTTAAAATAACAGCGTCGTTGTCATAATTGTACGTATTTCCGGTCAATTTTGACGTTATTATCCATTCATTCTTACTGTCGAAGAATACCGGTATTTCGTTGTTTATCTTGTCAGTTACCGCATTTATTTTTGGATTACCTACTATTATCAGGTTATTGTTGAGATCCTGCTCATTTACTTCTATGTCGAGCTTGTAGTTGTTTATGTTGAATCCCTCTACAAACCTTCCAAGAAACAGCGCAAGATCTATCGCGTGCACCCCGTCACGGGCTGTTGCTGAGTATTTTCCGTGGATCGTGGGAGATCCCAATATTATTTTTGCGTTAAGCCTGCCGTTTTCTACAAACGGCTTTAGAAATTCTTCTACAAGAGGATTGTCAATTTTCCTTTCTTTTATGTTGTATCCGTCGTCGTAAAGTTTTGTTGCTATAACAGGAGAGACCAACTGGAACATTTTGGCAGTCATTCCGTAGCGGTGCTCCATGCTATTTAGCTTGACTATTCCGGCGTCACGCATCTTGCGCAGATGATAATAAACCTTCTGCTCGTTCTGCCCCAGCTTTTTTGCCACGTCCATCGCGCACATAGGCTGCTTTGCGAGCTCGTTTATCACCTTTACTGCCAGCTCGCTGGAGAATATACCTAAGTGCTTAGAATCGAGAAGCAGTGATTCGTATACACGCTGCTTGTTTTCACCGCTTTCTACGAATACAGTTTTCATGTATACACACCCCGTAAAAAGAAAATTATTCCCTTCTTTTAGTAAACATTGAAAGTTCTTAAAGCTTTTTGATTCAAATTTTAATATTACGGAAATAACATCAATAACGTTCTTAAACAAAGACACGAAAATGGCTGTTTCTTTTATTATTTTGGTTAAAATTTGCAAACCCTCTTATAAGGTTTATCGCTGCTTGTAGTTTAGCAATAAAAATAACAGTGAGATAAATGGAAAAAAGAGGTGTTTCCCATGGAAGATACAAAATTCAGCTCGCTTGTCGATACGCTGCGACTGGCCAAATCCAGAGGTGCCGTGTTTTCTGTGGACCAGCTACTTACACCGGACCTTACTTCGGATCAGATTACCAGGCTCATGCGGGAATTCGGCAAAAAGAGGATTGAGATGGAGCAGTACACGTATTTCGAGAACGATTACTTTTGAGGCAGAAACCATGAAATTAAGACAACATGCCAAGTGCCCCGAGTGCGGTTCTGGCATCCTTACGGTGAATGAGAGGTCATACTGTGGCAGATGCGGCTATTACTGTTGATGTGATGAAGATGAAAGATGCTATTGAGACTACACTGTGCTGCGGAAGGCCCATGGAGGTAAAAATGGACATGGGACGTGTATGGGAGGTCGTGTGCAGGACGTGCGGTGACGTTGTTTACATAAAGAAGGAGATACCAAAACCGAGTCTCTTGGATGACTAGCCATATTAAAAGGTTGACTCGTAATAAGTTAAACTCTGATTGTTATGGCAAAGAAAAAAATACCGAAGAAGGCATCGAAGAAGATTGCGAATAAATCTTCATCTTCCAAACCGATCAGGCCGTCTTCTATACAATTCTGCGAAAAATGCGGCTCAATAATGGTTCCGATCAAGAAGGGAAAGACCACTTACGTAAAATGCAGGGGCTGCGGACGCGAACAAAAGAAGGAAATAAAGAACCTCAAGATAGTTGAGGAAACTGTGAAGAAGAAGGGCGTTATTGTTCTGGAAAAAGACGCGCCGGTTCTGCCGCTAACTGACAAGGAGTGCCCGAAGTGCGAATACGGCAGAGCTTACTGGTGGATGCAGCAGACGCGCAGCGCGGACGAACCGCCGACACAATTCTTCAGATGCGAGAAGTGCAAGCATACCTGGCGTGAATACCGTTAATACCGATCTTTTTTCTTGAAAGAAAAAATCTAGGTGTCCCAAAAAAGAACTATTATAAAATTTGGTTCGTTTGCTCTCCATGAAACTTAATTACAATAAAATCACTACGCAATTACGTTTATTCTGCATGAAATTTCATGAAAATTTCTTTCAGACTTAAATAGAATCAAGCCGAAATTTACTGGATGGCCAGCAGAATAGAAACCGGCTTGAATTCTGGTATGTTTGATGCGCAAGGTCACGGAGATGCCCAACGGATCAAAAATTCTCTTGGGATTGACACAGACGTTGATTACGCAAAAATATTTACTGAAAATTTGGGACTGACAGCAGAAGAATTAAGGCAATTCTCGCAAGATCTGCGGCATCCGCTTGTAAATAACATGACAGTAAATTCCACAGTTAACCCTGTGGTTACTGACGGAAATACTTATGTGATCGAGGTCGGGTATAAACCTGGTGTCATGGACCCCGAGGGGCGGTCAGCAAAGAAGCTTGCCGAGCTTGTGCACGGAAGCGATATACCATTTGACAGAAAAGTTTCGGTCCAGCATCAGCGCAGAATACGGAGCACTGTGCCGCTAACTGACATTCAACTGAGGAAAATTGCAGGCTTATTCTACAACGAGACCGTGCAAAATTACAGAATATTTTCTGCCGAGGATTTGGAAAGGGGTGTTGCGCCTTACATGCCTGAAGTGAGGCTGCCAAAACCCGAACCT
>DATDYJ010000032.1:0-12625 GCA_035289025.1 archaeon | reverse complement strand
CATTTCTGATGTTTCCTGCGTAGTCCTCGGCACTTCTGACGGTTGATTCGATCTTATCCGTATACTTTCTGTCATCTTCAAGACTCGTCCAGGTTCCTATGGCCACGGCTCCAGTAAAAATAGATGCACCCAGTGCCGTTCCTGCTATTAAATTCCGCGCTCTCATATCAATTCTTCCTGTTGACTAATTTATCGGCGAAAAATTCCAGAAGTTCGTGCAATTCTTCAGGCGTCTTTTTTATTGTGTGCATTGCGGCTGCCTGCATCTCCTTTGTGAGCTTACCTGCGTATTCCAGCGAGCCGTATTTTTCGAACAACGATTTTACGTAAAGGACTTCACCGTCGGTTGTTTCTTCCGGGGGCTTGTTGAGGATGTGCAAAAGTTTGCTGTGTTCCTCGTGAGTGCACTGGCCGAGGCAGTGTATAACCATTATGCTCCGCTTGCCTTCCTTTATGTCTCTACCTATCTCGCCTCTTCCTTTTCCTTCCGTCATGTCAAGCATATCGTCGGCTATCTGGAACGCCGGACCTATCGAGTGCCCGAACTCAATAAGGTGCGGTATAATATCTTCGCGGTCCGCGATTATTGCAGCCCCTATCATTGTGACTGTAAGATAATGGCCGGTCTTGCCCATAACCATGTCAAAATACTGCTGTTCAGTCGGTACGTTGCTTGCGCGCAGGTTTATGTCCATTGTCTGCCCTTCCGCTGTTTTCACCGCCGTCTTTACGACAGCATCAAGCAGACGGAATATTTTATTGTCTTCCACGCCGTATTTTTTCGAGGAAAGAACCATCTCAAAGACTTTCTGGGACATGTAGTCGCCGACGTTTATCCCGTGCGCGAGGCCGTATTTTACCCACAACGCCGGACGGTCACGCCGTACGCGGTCGCCGTCCTCTATGTCGTCGTGAACAAGAAACCAGTTGTGCAGCACTTCACAGGCAGCGGCAAACGGAGCTACTTCTTGCGCGCTTCCACCAAGGGCCTCACACGTGGCAATGGCAAGCAGCGGCCGCAGCTTCTTGCCGCCTGTATCCATGTGATACCATACAGCGTCGTGCAGGTTAGGCAGCCCGTGCTTTGGGAAGGCTGCGTCTATTTCGCGCTCTATCAGCGGCATGTAACGTTCAATGTCCATAAAAAGACGTTGTTTGTAAAGCTTAAAAATAAGATCCGCCGCCGCTATTTCTCTTCGACTATAACGAATATTTCACGGCCTATATCGGCAGGAACATAATTGAAGTTGCCGTAATTTCCATGCCGCCCGTCCCTGCTTCCATACATTACCATTTCCTGCATAATGCCGCCAAATCCCGGCCACACTCGGAATGAGCGCCTGAAAAACGACAGACCGCGCTCAATAAAATCTTTTCCAAGCCAATCCGACGAATATAGATGTCCGGTATGATACATACCTATTGCCACGTTCTTTGAGGAAGACTGTGCTCTTAGTCTATAGCTCATATAGTCTAAACTACCGTCTGGACCATCCCTGTCAGCACGGATTCTTACATCTCCATACCATTCCATGCCGAGTTTTTCGCTGAGCACTTCTGTAAATTTGCTAAAATTCATGACGTCTCTCATTTTTCTTCGCGGGAGATTGTTTGCGTACTCTATATAATTCACAAGAGCCTCACGACCGTAAGATAAAAATTTGCACCCGTCCTTGTCGAATGCAACAAAATCACCGCGTTCCTGGCGTATAGCCTTAGTTGGTATGTGCGAACCCCCGTCATATTTTTGGCCTACTAATACGATGCCTTCCTGAAGATCTTTGTTGAATGTTGGCACGAGCGAACCGCTGACATGGGATGCGGTGAATTTAAGATCCAATGCATAGGACGGTGGAAATTCGTTAATAGTTATAATCATATTATTGACGCTGATTTTTGGGCGTGCTTCCTCAGCCGCGATTCTTTCTCTTGCACGTCTTGATGATTCTACGTTTCTTTCTCTGTCGCGCTGCAGCAGTGTGAATACTTTTTCCTGCCCTACAAATGCCGCTGCTCTGTCTTTGTAAGAGCCGCGGATTACGGGCGGTGACATCCCAAGTCTTTTGTATACGGTGCCATAGTTCTTGGTAACTGTACCGACTGCCGCCATTGAGGCACATTCACCGTATTTTTCCCCTATTTTCATCATTCCAGCAAATTTTTGTTCTTTAGTTTCCATGCTTGTGCCAATGCGTGAAACCTCCCCAATTGCACTCACCATATTCATTGTTGCCTCTGTTGAGGCGGGATTTTTATATTCCGCTTCGCAAGCGGCTGCGTACTCTCTGTCAGATGGGACGAGTTTGGGTCGTTGCTGCGCAGAATAAACAGGCTCGGCGAAGAGCATTGATAGCGCAAGCGGATATGCCAGCCATCTCATAAAAGTGCTTTATTTGCAAAGCTTATAATGCCAACTAAATAAAGAATCAGGATACGAAATTTAGTTGACAGTACTGTGCACAAGGAATTTGATATAATGATTCATTCCTTGTAGCAGGTTGCATTAACTTAGCGGATGATGATCCGCAGGAGCATGATTGTCTGATCGACAATCATGCTAGTTGGGTATTGTGAATGCACAATACCCTATTTGCGGACCATCATACTTTTAGTTAATGCAATCCTTGTAGCACATTAAATATCAGCTTAAAAACTGACTTGGTAATAAAATATACCATGGAGGAGATCTGATGAGCGCACCTTACAGAAGAGGATATACACATACAAAATCGAAGGGAAAAGAGACATCGGTCAACTGTGACTACTGCGGCAGAACCGTGCCGAGGTGGAAGACCTTTGTGCAATACAGGGGGTTCCGCATAACTGATCCGTCTCTGCGCAAGCAGATCGACCCGAGATTCGTGAGCAGCGTGCAGTCGAAAATGTACGTTTGTCCTTCATGCGCGAGATACCGCGGCATAGTCAAAGTCGGCCGCTCGCGAAAGAGCAGACGCGGACCATAATCAGCATATTTTCAGGACATATTTTGTATTTATTTGGCATTAGCCATATCTATACGTATACCAAGGGGATTGTCAGATGCTAAATAAAATAAAGAAGATGCACGTGCGCGGCGCGCTTTACAGTAAAATGCACAAGAAAGCCGCCAGGCGGCCGACCCGGGCGGCTTTGGCGCTGGCGATACTGCGCAAGGGCGATCATACAAAATTCCGCGTGTCCGTGAACAAATCGCTGATAACGCTTCCGCCACGCTCCGATATCAAGTCGAGCAACATCATATACCCGCTTATACGGCCGTATTCTTACGCAAACATAAAATTCGACGCCGGCGAGAACTCCCTGGTTTATAATATGCTCGAGCCGCGGATGAATGACAAGGAAAAATATATAATGCAAAAAATCCACGAGGGGCTTATACAAATCATAGATGTCAGCCTCGATGATGTGAAGCACGGCGATAAGGTTCTCACGTTCCTGGAAAAAAGCGTTACGAGGCTGCTCGACGAGTATAATTTCAAGCTCACAGAGCAGGAGTACATCAAGATAATGTACTACATATTCCGCGACTTCGTCGGGCTGAACAGAATAGAACCTCTGCTCTCTGATCCGTACATAGAAGACATTGGATGTGATGGCCTTAATGTTCCAGTATACGTCGTGCACCAGAAATTCGGGTCCATAAAGACTAACATAGTTTATACAGACGCAAAGGAACTTCGCGATTTCGTCACGAAGCTTGCAGAGCGGTGCGACAGATATATCAGCTACGCAGAACCGCTGCTGGATGGTTCTTTGCCTGACGGCGCAAGAGTGCAGGCGTCTCTTGCCGCCGATGTTACAACGCGGGGCCCGACTTTCTCGATAAGAAAATTCCGATCCGAGCCGCTGTCGCCGGTGGACATGATACGGCTGAACACTGCGTCACCGGAAATGCTGGCTTACCTGTGGTTCCTGATCGAGCACGGCATGAACATACTCATAGCGGGCGGTGTGTCGACAGGCAAAACGTCGTTGCTCAATGGCATATCGTTCTTCATACCGCCTGAAGCCAAAATCGTTTCCATTGAAGATACGCGCGAACTAAACCTGCCGCACGAGAACTGGATTCCGGGAGCCGCGCGCTCAGGCTTTACAGGCAGCGGCGTCGGCGAGGTAAGCATGTACGAACTTTTGCGCGAGTCATTCCGCCAGAATCCAGATTACCTGATCGTCGGCGAAATACGCGGCAAGGAAGCGTACGTGATGTTCCAGGCAATGGCATCGGGCCACCCGTCAATATCCACGGTTCACGCGGGCAGCGTGGACGATTTAATGAAGCGTTTGCAGACCAAACCGATAAATCTTTCGGCCGGCCTGATAGAAAGTCTTGACCTTGTCATAATTATGATTCACGCAAGGGAGCAGGGAAAATCGGCCAGGCGCGTGAAGGAAGTCGTTGAGATAGAGGACATAGACATCGCGAGCGGCCAGCCGATCACCAACAAGGCGTTCGTGTGGCTGCCCGCAACCGATAGTTTTGAATACCGCTCGAATTCCTGGCTCCTTGAGCGCGTATCAACGCAGAAGGGCATACCTATGAACACCATAATAAAGGAAATAGCGAAAAGAAAGAAATTCCTTTCTTGGATGTATGAGAACAACGTCACGGACATGAAAGAAGTCGGCAAATACATGTCGGCGTATTACAGGAATCCCGAAAAAATAAACAAACTTCTCGGCGGCGAGAGGACTGAAATATGAGAGTACAGACAGGCGTGCCGGGCCTCGACAAGATAATGTGCGGCGGAATACCCGAGAACAATATGATATTACTTACGGGCACGTGCGGCGCGGGCAAAACGATTTTCTGCAGCCAGTTTCTTGCGTCCTCTCAGGATCCCGGCGTTTACGTCAGCTTCGAGGAAGAGACTGAGGAGCTTCGCGAAAATGCAAAAACTTTCGGCTGGGACTTCGACCGCATGGAGAAGCAGAACAAACTGCGGGTCCTCAAGTACGATCCATTCCGCATCGAGGACATTCTCGAGGTAGTTGAGAACAACATACACGAAATAAAGGCAACGCGGTGCGTATTCGATTCGGTGGCTGCGCTGGGCGTGCACATGCGCGAAACGTCGGAGCTCAGGCGGATGATACTGGAGATAAACAACATAATGAAAAAAAACAGGTGCACGACAATAATAGTTTCCGAGATAGTTCCCGGATCTTCAGCGCTGTCGCGTTTCGGCGTAGAGGAGTTCGTTTCGGACGGCATAGTACTTCTTGACAACAGGATGATCAACGGCGAACTCAAGAGAGCGCTCGGCGTACTTAAGCTTCGCGGCACGGACCACTCCAAGATGATGCACCCGTACACTATAAACAGCAAAGGGATTTCGGTCGCGGTAAGGAAGAAATAATTTCTGGGTGTAACGGTTTTGACACACTGACTTATGCAGCAAGTAATTGCTATGACGGCCAATTACCTGCGAAGTACACATTTATAGATTGAGACGCAAATCATATCATGCTGAAGGATGCGGTAAAGGTCCTCGGGGGTTTCGGGTCCAGGAAATTCGAGCGGCAGCTGAGGCCACTCAAGGAAGAGATAATACGTTCTAATCTCAGCCTGCTGTTCGAGATATACGTGGGAAGAATGATACTTCTTGCGATTATGGCGTTTCTGATAACTTTCACGTCAATCTTCGCGTTCTTCATCATCATAGGCGGGCCTTTTGTCAGCGCCGTTATTACAGGACTTGTCGTCGGCTCGGTGACGGGCGCGGCCATGCTTACGCTTTATCATTCGTATCCTTTTCACTTGATAGCGTCGAAGAAAAACAGCATTGATGCCAACCTGCCTTTCGCTACAAACCATATGTCGGCTATCGCGGCGAGCGGCGTCCCGCCTTTTGTAACTTTCAGGCTCCTTGCGAACATACACGAATACGGCGAAATCGCCAACGAAGCAAGGCGCGTAGTGCGCAATGTGGAGTCTTTCGGCATGGACGCGGTGTCTGCGATGAGGAATGTTGCCGACAGAACGCCTTCTTCGGAGCTGAAGCAGCTGATATACGGAATAGTATCGACAATAGAGACAGGCGGCGACCTCAAGCGTTATCTTGATAACGCCGCCAAGGATGCGCTGTTCAATTACAGGCTGAAGAGAGAAAAATACATGCAAACGCTGTCCACATACGCGGACTTCTACACAGCCGTTCTGATCGCGGCGCCGCTGTTCTTCGTCTCGGTGCTTTCGGTTATGTCTCTCATCGGCGGCGAAATATTCGGCCTTAGCATACCGTCGGCTATGAGACTGGGCATATACGTGATGATACCCCTCATGAATATAATGTTCCTTATGTTCATCCACTATACGCAGCCTCAGGTGTAAACATGAAAAACGTATCACAATTCCAGCAAATAAGCATCGCAAGCGGCGCAGCAGGGGCCGCGCTTATAATAGCGAACATTTTCCTGTTCCCGCATATAGCGCAGCTCAGCGCCATAGCCAACCTCGGGGCCGCGGTGCTAATTCTCGGCGTTCCGCTGATGTACAAATACGGGGAATACCACCGCGTACGCAGGATAGAGGAAATGTTCCCGAAATATCTCGACGACGTATCGGAGAACATAGCGGCCGGCATGACGCTTCCGCAGGCGTTAAGGTCAATCGCCGATATAGACTATGACGCGCTGAACCCGTACATAAAAGAAATAGCCGCGAAGGTCACGTGGGGCGTACCGTTCGAGAAAATAATGGAAGAATTCGCCAAAAAGACGGGCAGCAAGACGATGAAAAGAAATGTCCAGACAATAATAGAAACCCACCGCTCGGGCGGGTCGATGGACACCGTGCTGCGGTCCGTTGCGCAGTCGCTGATAGAGCTGGAGAAAGTAAAGAAGGAACGGTCCGCTTCGATATACGCGCAGATGATAAACGGCTACGTGATTTACGTGGTCTTCCTCGGCGTAATGATAGGACTTTCGACCGTTCTCGTGCCGGCGTTCCAGTTCAATGAGGATTCGTCGGCGCTGCAGGGCACGTTCGGCGAAATATTCCGCGCACTGATAGTCATACAGGGTTTCTTTGCAGGAATGTCCATCGGTAAGATGGCCGAAGGCACGTTCATAGCGGGCTTCAAGCATGCCCTCGTCCTCGTAGTGTTCGGATATACGCTGTTCACTTTCATAGGTTAAACTTTTTTCTTTGATAAACTCGAGATTGAACAGAGTTCAATCTGAGTCGCCAGAACTATGTTCTGCCGAGAAAAAATCTTAATCAAAAAAGAAACATATTATTTTTGTGGCTTATAGTGAACCCACAAAAGAATCTGGATATGTTTTGTGGATTCACGTATGGTTCCCAAGGAAGTAATATCCTGTTTGTTTCCTTGGAGAACCATAATGACGTTCGCTCTTCAAAACAGACAAACGGCTGTTCTAGACTGCGCTTATATACAACTTAAGCTCAATGATTATCATTGATGAGTATCAATAATAGATATCACTGGACGGTCTCATGAAAAGCCACGATAGAATAAGGAAAATACTGGACGAAAGTCCGTACGGCCTTACGCCTGACGAGGTTGCGAAACGCGCCGGACTTAATGAGAAAAGCGCGCAGACAATGCTTGACGACCTGGCGCGTGACGACAGGGCCAAAAAAACGCGCGCCGGCGCAACAATATTCTACAGGTCCGCGAAACTCATAGCCGTTTTACTTTTTATCATACCGCTTGTACACGCGCAGAACATGACTTCTACAAGCTATTTTCTCGAAACAGTCCTGGACAGCGCCGGCGGAGCAGTTTCAGGCAGCAGCAGCCTCATTGCAAGCATAGGCCAGGTATCGGGGCGCAGGTCGAGCGATTCTTTTGAGCTGTGCGCCGGCTTTTTGTGCAGTTTCTACGACGTGATCAACCGGGGACGCGTGGCGCTGATGCTTTCGTTCAACATCAGCGGCACCGAGGGCGACCAGGCTTTTGTTGACAGTTATCAGGACCCAGGGGTTTACAACGCGGAGGAACTGCTCAACTACTACGCGTGCGTGGAGGACCCGACCCAGACGGACAATCCTGTTCTTGGAATAATACATTCGGGCACGTATCTTGGCTACGTAAAGGCGGTGCCAGCGCAGTCGTACACGATAAAAGTATCCGAGGATATTCCCGGCAATAAATTCATAATACCTGTGACAAGCGGAGGGTGCACTATCCTGAATACACGAATGCCCCAGATAGCACAGTACGGGACAATACTGCAGCCGTTTGTAATAGTCGCCGAGATCGCCAATGCCATAGAACTTGCGCTGAACTACAACGCATTCGATCTTACGGGCAGCTTTGACCGCGGCGGGCAGTTCAAGCTCATCATAGAGAAGAACCTCACAAACGAGCGGCAGATAATAATAAAACCAGAGTGATAGCATGAAAGGAAGCGTAATAACAAACGTACTCGTAATCGCGATAATCATAGCTTCCGCAATCATTGCCGTGAATATGATAAACCCGACGATACAGGAGGGCCAGAGCCTGCAGACTTTCAACGACGCAAAGAAGACGATGGAAACCATAGACAGCGCAATAATCCAGGTGTTCTTCGAGGCGCCGGGATCGCGGCGGGTTGTCGACGTGAATATACCGAAAGGCAAACTGAGCGTCGTCGGGGGAGAAGAGAGCGTGAAGCTGCGGCTCGATGACCTGAAACTTTTCCAGCCCGGCATCCGCACGCAGGACGGCAATATACTTGTGACAAGCGGCGCGCAGGTGAATTCTTACGAGGAAGACACGGACAACGACGGCTCAACAGATCTTGTTGTGGAAAACAGCGCTGTAAAATTTGCCGTCAGAAAAATAGGCAGCGCGGGCAGCCCGGCGCTGATAAACACGTCGGACATCATAACGCTGATAAGAAACCGCAGGACGGGCACGGATATCTGGCATCCGAAGAGCGCGATATACATAAACGAGTCCGCCAGAAGCACGTACGGCGTAGGCTATACGGAACTTACGCAGACAAGCGATTTCATATCATCCAGCGGCGTGCATATTTTTGTAAACGCAACGGACGCGAACATGAGTTACGATGCCGTGTTTACGCTGGGTCCAAGCCAGGACTTCATGGAATTTTATGTGACACACGTGATTGGCGTGTGATGAATAAAATACTAGAACTTCGGTGTAGGAAAAATGATTGACAAAATAAAAAGATGCCTGCGCGGCAGACAGATGACAATTGAGGAAGTGGCAAATGCGATGGACGTAAGCCGCGCGACAGCTTCGAAGTATCTTCTTGCAATGGAGCTGACAAAGCAGGTTAACTGCCGTGTTGTCGGGCGCGCGAAGCTGTTCTCTTTGAAGTAACTATGATATTATTGTGCTGGACGTATTACATCAATAATATCTGCGGCGTTTTTTCACGACCACGAAAACGACAATACCGGCGAGAATTATTATTGCGACTGCCGTGACAAATATCGGCGTGCTGCTGGCTGCGAACTGGAACACGTCTCCTGCCGTCTGGGAAACTTCGTTCCCTGGCGCCGAGACCTTTGGCGGCTTTGTTGAGTTGCTCTTTGTTACTTTGTTCGGCGCCGAGCCCAGGCACGTGCCGCAGTCCTTTGAGCACGTGTTGCAGTTTTCACCGACTGAGCATACGTTATCGCCGCAGCCGGGCGGACTCTTTGTGCCGCACGTCGGAATGCCTGAGACGCACGAAAGCTGCCCGTAGGAACACTGCTGAGCTGCGCAGTCCGACGGACACAGGCAATAATTCTCTTCCGCGTCGCATACGTCGTTCCCGCAGTTATTCAGGTCGCCCATGAAGAAATATCCTGCGTTACTGAACGTGACGGAATTCCCGTTTTCGTCGGTCGCATTTAACGCTACGTTGTAGCTGCCTGCAACGGACGTGAAGAAACTTACCGACCAGTTGTACGGGCCTTCTCTTATAAGCGGATAAGGCTGCGCACCCAGCATTGACGAAGTGACGATTGCGTTCGCGCTTGCCACGTCGCTTCCTTCATCAAAAAGCACTGCTGTTATGAGAACACCTTTCCCTACTTCGGGGTTGAGCGGCTCCACGAGCGTATCGAGCAGCAGCGGCGGATTCCTGTCGACAAGAACGTCCTTTGTGTACGTAGCCGAGTTGCCCGCCAGGTCTGTTGCGTTTATTGTCGCGTTGTAGCGCCCGTCGTTTATTGAACCGAAGTTATAGTATATGGAACAGTAGAGCGTCATGCCCTGCGGAACGCACGTGAAGCTTTGTGTGTTGCCAAGTATTGTCAGCGTAACACCGTTGCGGTCGTTATTATCATCAGCAACCTGCACGCCTATCGAATACGCCGACTTTATCACGTCGGGTATTGATGTGGTGAGGCCTGGCATAGTTGCGTCGATCGTAAGCGTGCCGGAATCATTAATGGCATGGCCGACTATATTTTGCGCAACAGCGGCAAGCTCGTAAACACCCTCACCCCACGACGGCAGCTGGTAAGAGCACAACGTGAATCCAGGATTGCACGACATGGCAACGGACGTCAGGTTTGTTTTTGTTATGTTCAGCACGACGCCTGTTACGATGCTGTCGGGATTTGACAGATTTGCCGTGATAAGCGGATAGGTGTTTGAATAGCCTTTCGGCGCAAGCACGATCGGCGGCGGCGTGTTCAGCACAGAGAAATTGACAGTTGAGGAGGCGGAGTTTCCGGCGTTATCGTATGCGCGGAACACTGCTGAAAGCGCGCCGTCCGTGTAAGCGAGCGTGCTGATGGTGGCATTGCAAACGGACGAGCAGCTCATCTGAAAGTCCGTGCCGTTGATTGTTACAAAAGATCTGTTGATGCCCGACACCACATCGGTTGCAGTCATATTGAAACTCACCACACCTTTTACAACGATTCCGTCCGGGTAAACTGCCGAGATAGAGGGCGCGGCATTGTCTGCGACAACACTTACCGAGACGGTGCCGGAATTTCTTGCGTTGTCGGTAGCGTTAACACTTACAATGACTGTCTGGCCGTTGGAAAACTGCGTTGTGTCGAAAGACGCCACACCGTTGAAAGGTATCCAGCCCGCGCCGATGGAGTAAGCAAGAGACGATACGTTCACTCCCGATATTGTGTCTGACACGCTCACGCTTATGTTTTGGGTGCCTGACACGTAGCTGTTGTTTGCAGGCGAGTTGAAAATAATCTGCGGGAACGTCCTGTCTATTCGGAAGCGAAGCGGCGCCGCGGGCGTTGCAAGCTGGGTTGTGCCGTTTTCGTCTGACGCTTCGAAATAGAGATACTCGAGCGTGTCGCTGCCAACGATTGAGAAGGACACGGCGCGCGAACAGCGCCCGTCCGAGCAGCTCATTGTGTAATTGTCCCACGGCTCCTGGTTGATGTACGCGTCGTCCGATATGACGAACATGGTCACGGCGGGACTGGTCGAATTCACAAAGAACGCAACTATACCCTTCCCTGTATAACTGTTGTTTGCGGGCGTGGGGTCGACCAAGACAGGAGACGCGAACGCGAACGATGCAATCAAGAGCAGTGCGAGTGTGATGTACAACTTCATAAACAAAGTATTGACCTGACTGCAAATAAATACGTTTTAGACGGTCATTCTAGTCCAAGACTGATCATGATAGCATCATCAACTTCTTTCATCTTTTCTGAGGAAATTCTACCGTAGTTCTTTATTATTCTTGACTTGTCTATGGTTCTTATCTGATTCAAAAGAATTGTAGATTTTTGTTTGAGCGAGGAATTCGAACTGTCAATTTCAACATTAGTGAGAAAATTTTTTGAGAATACCTTTGATGTTATTGGAGCTATAATCGTTGTCGGGCTGAGTTTATTGCCCGTATCGTTTTGTATAACTAAAACAGGTCTTGTCTTGCCCTGTTCGGAGCCGACAACTGGCTCGAGGTTCACGAGAATCACGTCGCCGCGGCTTACTTCGACGGCCATTTGGTATCAGCCTTTTCAAATTCTTTGTTTAGTTTTATCAGTTCGTCCCGCATTTCTATGTACCCTTCTGCAAGAAGCTTCTCTTTTTCTATATTTTTCTTTTTTTCTATATGGATAACAAGCTCGTCGTCCAATGTTATTCTCTGTTTTTCAACAATTTCACTTGGAATAATAACTCCCATAGAATTGCCCCATTTTTTCGGCTTTGCAACTACTTCCATGTATAATTAATGTATAACTAAGACTTAAAGTTTTCGCAGTTTGTTGTGTTAACCTACAATATACGAGAAACTGTGTTTATGTTAATCGTTAACATTAATGGGTAACTTTATATATTACGGTAGGTCATATTTCGCTTAAGGTAGCCATGGATATCAAAGAAAGGATTCTTTCTTCGGTTACGAAAGAGGCTGTGCCTATCTACAAAGTCGCTGTGCAGGCGGGCGTCTGCACGACAACGTGCTCGAAATATCTCTATGTTCTTGAGGCCGAAGGCAAAGTCGTCCTGACGAGTTTCGGCAACATGAAACTGGTGAGGCGAAAACCATGACAAGCTTCTTTCGGGAATCTGACGTTTCCCAAAATGAATCTGGTGAAAAGAAAATGACGCCGAAAATTTCTTTCCACAAGACTGCATGCGCATCACTTCATACTGAACACACACACCCTACGTCCTCGATAAGGCTGAGCTTAATTGCGATGATGCTTATCGGACTTTTTACACTA
>DATDYJ010000031.1:0-4950 GCA_035289025.1 archaeon | reverse complement strand
GATAAAAGAAATTTATTTCAAAAAGGGTTTCCGCGGCACAATGCTTAACGCTATCGTAAGCAAGCTCACATCCAATAAAGACGTCTGGGTAAAAGTAATGATGGAAGATGAAATGCACCTTTATCCCGACGAATACAAAAGTCCCATGAGGGATGCCTTGATTGTGGGATTTTCAGCGCTTATAGGATCGGTTGTGCCGCTGATTCCGTTCTTTTTGCTGCCTGTGGAGACAGCTATCATAGGCGCAATCACGGCATCGATAATAATACTATTTGTGATGGGGTACATCAAAGGAAAGCTGACAACAGGCAAGACACTAAAAAGCGGTGTAGAGTTAGCCGTCATAGGCATGGCTGCTGCACTTGCGGGCTATGCCATCGGTGCTGTTCTGGGTGTTGCGCTTTACGCGTAAAGCGCAGCAAGCGCAATTGCGCTAACAACAGAAATAACAAGACCAATTTTCTGGTATCGCAGAAGTATTTCTTTGTTTATCAGCAAGCCCAAGACGGCAGCAAGCGCAATATAACTTTCCGACAGTGCAACGGCGATGCCGATGGGTATCAGAGTTGCGGCGAGCGCGAAAGCAATCCAGCCGAAATTATCCAGTAAGCTGACCTGAAGGAGGGCCCGTTTACTATTTTTCATGTCACGGGCCATTCTGCCGAACCTGTCATTAGCGAGCAGATAAAACAAACAGACAGCAGCACCGACTATGTCAACAAACCATACGGTGAGCAGCGGGTTTGTGATTCTTGAAGCCAGGCCGACAAAAAAGTTTGACGCGCCCATCAATACGGCACCGAGAAGCGCGAGAAAAACACCTTTCTCCAGCCAGGCTTTTCTTGAGAAGTGATGGGGTTTTGTTGAAATCATGAAGAGACCTATCAGCATTGCGACTATCAGTGCAATTCCTGCGTAGTCGATCGATTCGTTTATAAGAAAAAATGCAAACAAAATTGTCACCGGGACTTCCATCGTCATAACTGACTCTACAACGGCTATCTTGCCTCTCTTCATCGATTCGAAGTGAAACAGGCTTGCCAGAAGCAGCACAATGGATACACCGAAAAGTATCAGAAACGTCGAATCGCCCGCAAGCACGGCGCCCAGATCGGAGTAGACAAAGGGCATCAGGACAATTATGCCTGTGATACAAATGATAAAAATAGTTTCCCAGTCGCCGATTTTTTTGGCGGATCTCTGTATAAGGAAATCACCGAAGCCCCAGAAAACAACAGATGCCACGGCAAACAGGACGCCTAATTCAAATACCATAAATAAATTTGCGCGGGCGGATTAAATAGACAGTTTATTGTGTTTAAAATGTTTTTGTTCATCATTTGACAATGAGAAAATCGTATGCTGCCGACAGAGATGCAGAGAGAATACTAAGAGAAAGTTACGGCATAAATGCAGATGCTTTTGTCGTAACGTACAACGGAACCAAAACACTCGTAATAAATCCCGCGGACCCGTTCAATCCTATTTTTAGAAATAGAATAGTGCTCGATAATATCAGACATGATATAATAGGGACCCATGATGGCGTGGTTGCCTACCTAAGCAGCCATTTTCTTGCGCCAGAATTTTTAAGACTTTAATAAGAATTATCCTTTAACATTTCCTATTGGCTTTAGCCCTACAACGGGTTTTGAGATGCCTGCAAGATTTACGGCTTCTATCACGTCGTCTATGTTCTTGTATGCGGAGCCTGCTTCTTCTGCAAGACCGGACATCGATGTTGCTCTTACGTAAATGCCTCTTGCTTCCATGTCTTTTTGCAGCAGGTCGCCTCTGACTTCGCGCTTTGCCTGTGTTCTGCTCATGGTTCTGCCTGAGCCGTGGGCCGTTGAGCCGAAAGTCTGTTCCATCGCCTTTTCCGTGCCGAGAAGCAGGAAAGAACCCGTTTCCATAGAGCCACCGATAATAACAGGCTGTCCTGTCTTCTTGTACATCTCTGCAAGCTCCGGGTGACCCGGCGGAAAGCTGCGTGTTGAACCTTTTCTGTGAACTAAAACATTCTTTTTCTTGCTTCCAACCGTGTGGTTCTCGACTTTTGCTATATTGTGAGCGACGTCGTAAATCATGTGCATTTCAAGATCTTCCGGTGTTTTCTTGAATACTTTGGCAAATGCGTCGCGGATGCGGTGTAATATAACCTGGCGGTTTGCAAATGCCATATTCGCTGCGCATGCCATGGCCTTGTAATATCTCTGGCCTTCCTCGCTTGCAAACGGCGCACATGCAAGTTCCTTGTCGACAACATTAATGCCGTATTTTTTCATCGCGCCGTCGAATAAACGCAGGTAGTCAGTGCCGATCTGGTGACCAAAACCACGAGAGCCGCAGTGCACCATCACAACAACTTGTCCCGGAAAAATGCCGAATTTTTCCGCTGCGTCTTTGTCAAAAATATTATGCTCGCGAACAATCTGGATCTCGAGATAGTGATTGCCGCTGCCAAGTGTTCCTATCTGGCTGATGCCGCGTTGCTTGGCTTTGTCGCTGACCATGCTGCAATCGGCGCCTTTTAGCTTGCCGTGTTCCTCTACCCGTTCCAGATCTTCTTTCCAGCCGTAACCGTTTTCAACACACCATTCGACACCTGTCTCCGTGATTTCATCAAACTGCGCTTTTGTCACGTCGACAAACCCTTTTACACCCACGCCTGCGGGAACGCGCTTGAAAAGAAGATCTACGGTTTCGTGCAAATGCGGTTTCATGTCTTTTTCTGTCAGGTTTGTAGTAACAAGGCGCATTCCGCAGTTATGAGAGACAATGCAATTTGCTATAAAGTTATGGTTTTTGTCCGCCATCGTAAAATCGTACACATAACCGTCATAATTCACTTTTTTGACTTCGGATACCGTGTCAATAATGAATGGAGAATTCACTATGCTTCTGTCTCTTACAAATTCCTCAAATTTCTGAATGTTTTTTGTGGCTCTTATCTCTACTTGCTGACCAGACGCAACCAAAATTTCGTTGCGCACTTTGAGTGCATTTATTTTGTAGTTAAGATAAGCAAGCGCCAACAATGAAAGGCGTGTTCGTTCCTGTGAATATTCGTATCCTATCGAACCCCAAAGTTTCCTAAGATTTTCCGCCTTTGCAGAAATTCTCAACGAGAGCTTATGAGTCTCTTCCCCGAAACTGTTTATGACGCCTTCTTGCCTGTAAATTTTGTTTGTGTTTACACCAAACTCCAGGAGAAGGTTTATTATATCCAACATGAAATTCATGTTTTCTTGTTCGAGTGTGTAGATTTTGTTTTGGCTAAAGCTGGGCTCTATGAAGCCGTATTTTTCGTCTTTTCTCTGAGCGGGCTTTGTGAGCTCGGCACCGAATAACCCAGACAGATAGAGTCGTTTTATCCAAATAGGGGCTTTTTTGACCCATATCGGGACGTTAGTCGGGGTCCTGGATTTGTTACCCCTTGGCACGCCCAGCGCGTGCAGAAGCACGCTAAGCGACTGAGAAACTATAAACAGTTGTGTTGATTCTCCTTGTATTTTTCTTTCTGTTTTGTCGCTCATCACAACACGACTACTATAAAACCCTGTTTTTGTATAGTTCGCCTCGTACCCAAGCTCCCTGATATCGTTTGTTATGTCCCTCAAGTCTTCTGCCCTGCCTATAACTCTCGATGCCCATACGTCCATTTCTCTCTTTTTTGAATAATAAGATCCCACCCAGCCATCGCCAGTAATAAATCCAATAAGTTTTGCCAGAATAGGTAGTTTTTTTGAGCTGTATCTCAGAGGAATAAGATCTCTATCGCGCAACTCATTGATCAGTTTTTTGCGGTTGCCAACTATTTTTCTTATGCATGTCTCGTCTATTATAATGTCATCCGACGGTTTCTCATATTCAACACCAACAAATGGGTGTATAATTACTTTGTCGCCGATGGCTGTCTCGCCTGCATCAACGAATATTTTGCCATTGAACAATGGATGGTCTGATGATAATGTTAACTCTTCACCAGTTTCTGTTTTTATTTGGATTATAGGCGTGTCGGCATCCTTTCTCATGAAAATCACAGGCTTGCCTGTTTTCTTTTCGTCAGTGTTCAAATCCATGAATGATATATTTTCTTCAGAGAACTTTTCCGAGAAATCAGATATTTTCCTGTAGTAACCGTAATGAGTCGATATGCGCGTATCCGGATGTAGGCAGTTAATATCAAATCCTATGCCGCCCGGAGAAATAACACCTTCCTTTAAGTCGAATGCCGCAACGCCGCCTATAGGAAAGCCGTAACCCCAATGTCCGTCAGGCATGCAGAATGCATGCTCCTGTATTCCGGGAAGGCATGCAACATTCGTCACCTGCTCAAATACACCCGAATCCATCGCGCCGACAATTTTGTCCGTCCCGTAGATACGCGCGGTTACGTTCATGCCTTTCTTGTATGTTGTCGGCAACTCCCAAATCGCTTTATCCACTTTTTTGAGTTCTTTTGGTGGTGCCATGATGATCCTAATGAGTTTAATTTGAAAGCTTTTTATACCTAGAAAACGTCGCGCTTTTAAAGTTTTTTGACATCGTAGTTGTATGCATCTTGAGGACGTAGTTGTGGAATGTCTGAAACATAATCTTGTTGGCCGGAATTTTAAATCTGATGGCGAATCTAGTGAGAGACGTATATAATCAATGTTTACCATGACAATGGAAATGTCTTTCTGACTACACAATATTCTGACGGTTTACAAGTACATGTTCCGTTGAATCGTTCGGGCGACCTGTCTCATTATGAAATAATTTGATTTTACACAGTCGTCCTTCGACCCTTTTTTATAATATGCGTTGAGAAATTTTATCTTTTTGCTTTTTTATTGAGATCTAAAGCGTATTTTATTCTCTGTAGCGCAGTTATGTTCGAAAGTATGGCAATGGCCGCTATGATATAAGTGAAATGCATGGCATTGTAATTCAACAGCACGATCG
>DATDYJ010000030.1:0-4399 GCA_035289025.1 archaeon | reverse complement strand
GTGATAACAGACTCGCTTAGTCTCGACCACGAGATATTTCTGAAGGAATGCCAGCGCAAGAGGCTGAAAGTCCCGAAATCCGTGAGTTTCTACAGCAACATGTTTGACGACAATGTGTTCAAGTGCCTTGAGCGAATAGGATTTCACGTTGACGAGCAGGGCGAGAACGCGTACAAAGAGCTTTATCTTGCAGGGATAGACAAGACAAGGCCGTTTGCAGGAATAAAGCAGTTGCTCCGAAAACTGAAATCTCAATACAAACTTTCCATAATAACTTCAAATTATTCCGTGGCTGTCAATACTTTCTTCAAAAATCACGGCATGGAAGATGTCTTCGACCTTGTACTCGGATCAGACACCGCGAGACGCAAGGAAGAAAAAATAAAAATACTTCTGAAGAAATTCTCGCTTAAAAAAGAAGAAATAATTTACGTCGGCGACACAGTAAGCGACATAAAAGCGTGCAAATCTGTCGGAGTAAAAATAATAGCGGCCAGCTGGGGATACCAGAGCCGCGCGCGTCTTGCAAAATACGACCCTGATTTTATAGCGGATGAACCAAGGGACATAATAAATATATTAGAAGAAATCGATGATGAGGATGGATGAAATAACTATCTACGCCGATACCCGCGAACAGAGCAGCAGGGTTGTTGCTATTCTCAAAGGCCGCTGTACACTGCACGAAAAACAACTGCACGTCGGGGACTATCTCCTGAGCAAGCGTGTCGCGGTGGAGCGCAAGACAGTTGGCGATTTCATCTCCAGCATGGTTGACGGCAGGCTTTTCAAACAACTCTCTGAACTGAAAGAGAATTTCGTATATCCTGTCCTGATAATAGAAGGCAACGGACTGTATGACACGGAGCGAAAAGTTCATCCGAACGCAATACGCGGCGCGATCGCATCTGTTGCGATAGATTTCAACGTTCCTATATTGTGGACTCAAAGTCCGCTGGAAACTGCTGAAATGCTTATTGCTATCGCAAAGCGCGAGCAACTAGATAGCGGCAAAAAGAATGCCATTCGGGGCCGCAAGAAAGCAAGGTCGATGAACGACAGGCAGGAAATCCTTATAGCGGGCCTGCCAAATGTAAATACATCCACAGCAAAGAAACTGCTGAAACATTTCGGCTCGCCCGAGAAGGTGTTTACAGCAAGCGATGACGATCTCAAGAAAGTGGACGGCATAGGACCCAAGATGGCAAAGAAAATAAGGCACGTTGTTAAAAAGAATTACGAGAAGTCAATACTTGAGGATTAGGTCGAGAAATAGGACTTGTCTTCGGCGGACTAAAATAAAACAAGATGTAGTTTGATATGGCAAAAGGAAAAAGTGGAAATGTACTGGTAACGCTGATCGTATTAGCCGCTGCGGTGAAGGGTCTTACATACATTACAGGCGGGCAGATAAAATCCGCCGACCCGACAGGGAGTTTCGGCAGCCTGATCTCAGGGTTTCTTGGAATTGCAGATCTTATGTTCTACGGCCTCGTTGCGCTCATAATAATACTTATACCTTACTACATCTCGAAGAGAAATAAATCTAAGACTTCACAGCCGAAGCCAGCTAACCATTAATTAATAAACTTAACTGGGATTGAGATTAACTATGCTGTATCTTATTGGGCTTGGCCTTTGGGACGAAGAAGACGTGTCAGTGCGCGCACTGGCCGCGATAAAGAAATGCGATTCTGTTTACGCGGAGTTCTATACAAACAAATGGACGGGCGATATGAAGAAGATAGAAAATATAACAGGGAAAAGCGTGACAACAATTAAACGGCAAGACGTGGAAAGCGAGCGGCTGACGGACGAGGCACGGCATAAGGACGTGGCGCTGCTTATTCCGGGCGATCCTCTTTCCGCCACGACACACATACAACTGATGATAGATGCAAAAGAGAAAGGAATTGACTGCAGAGTAGTTCATTCTTCCAGCATATACACATCTGTTGCCGAGACCGGACTGCAGCTGTATAAATTCGGCAGAGCCACGACGCTTGTGTTCCTTGATGAGTCGTTCAATCCAAGCAGCCAGTACGAAGTAATAATGGAGAACAGGAAGGCCGGGCTGCACACGCTTGTGCTGCTGGATATAAGGGAAGACAACAGATACATGACTGTAAGAGACGGTATTGATGTGCTTATGAAAGTCAGCATCCTTGACGGCGATACGAAAATAATCGCGTGCTGCCAGATTGGAAGCAAAGACCAGAAGATACGATACGGAACGATGAAACAGCTTGCGAAAGAGCCGCTGGAAGGCACGCCAGCTGTAATAATTGTTCCCGGAAGGCTTCACTTCAAAGAGGAAGAGGCACTCAGGATGTATGAGTAAACTTTTCAAAAACTCGATGAAGCAAAAGCTTCATGAGTCTCAGAAAGACGCATGTCTTTCCAGAGAAGTTTAATCAAAACCAAGTTTGTGAAAAATATGCTTGAGACACAATTGAGAGAAGAGACGGAAAAATGGATTGCGAAGGCCAAGGCTAGAAGAAAGAGCGTAAAGCATGGCTCGAAGCACCTGAAAAATATCGACGCATACATATCTGACAGCGAATATTTTCTGTCAAAGAATGATTTGATACACTCGTTCGAGGCAATAATATGGGCGTGGTCGTGGATCGAAATATTGGAAGAGTTGAAGCAGCTCTGAAACGTTTTAATATTTTTCCCAACCTTCTATTATCTGATAGTTATGAGAAAGCCTAGAACAACAAAAGGTATGTTCATGACGATGCTGTCTATGGCGAAAGAAGACTGGGACGCCATGGATAAAAAATTCTACAGATTAGCCGGCGGCATAGGCGGATTTGTCGCAATGGGCTTGTTCTGGTTCTACGTGCTGCGGCATGTCATGCCCTTCTAAGACCGATATTTTTCTTGGAAAGAAAAATCTAGGTTTCCCAACTCGAGAAAGACGAAGTCTTTCTGAGTCCCTGAAAGCAGAGCTTTCACGGAAAAAGAACATATTATTAATGTGGCTCACTTGCGTTCGCATCGGAAGAAATCATAACTTCTTGATCTTACCGGGTCGCGGCTCGAAGCACGCGCCCTCTTCCAGAAGGTCGTTTACCACTGATTCCACAACGTCCTCAGGCAGGCCTGATGCCTTGATCAGTTCCGTGTAGTCGCAGCCCTTGCCTTCGTCCATCTTTTCTATGAGGCTTAACAGGCTCTCCTTGTTATTGTTGCCTGCCGGCTCATCAGGCGTTTCGCCCGCCTGCACTATTGCGTCCACTTCTTCGGGCGAAATACCGTGGCGCTCTTTCATTATGCGCTGCAACTCCCCGAGGTCCGCGGCCTGGTTTCTGTTTGCAAGAACCAGCTTGCGCTTGTTTTCAGACAATTTATTTTGTGCGCGCAGTTCAAGCTCTCTAAGGAGTGGAAAATTCGGATCCTCTACAACGGTTATTATTTCCGGCGCGAGATATATTTCGCCCTGATATTCCTTCACTCTTGCTATCATGTCGACATCAACACCGGATCCTATCTTGTCAAACATCGAAACGTTGCTGAAGGCTTTCACACGTATCGTGTCAGTTCCGTCGTCTACTGTGACGGAAGCGAACTTGCCGCTTTCTGCTACAAACTTGTCCACCACGGTGCCCATTATGCGCACTCTTGCCAGGCGTGTGCCATGGCTTGTCAGAACATAATTAGGATTCATTCCGTCCTGCGCGACATACCGCCCGGTTGCTATAGACTTTATCTGCGTCTTGACGGAGTTTATTCGTTTCTTTTCCATAGACAAGACAACCTCATGGTTTTCTTTTCCTTGATATCTTTCCCTTTATTACAGATTTAAAACTGAAGGTGTAGTGCGGATTAATTACACTTTCCGCAAAAAGCCTGGTCTTGGCTCGTGTATCATGCCATCTTTCATGAGTCTGTCTATTGTGTCCTCTACCTTGTCTATGCCTTCGTTCTCTGCCGCTGCTTTGAGGTCGTCAACGGCAACCATTCCCTTGTCAGCGTCTTTCTGCAGTTCATCAAGCAGCTTTATTATGCGCAACATCTTGCTGCGCTTGCTTGCACCTATGCCGCCTTCCAGACGGTCAACGTCGAACGTCTTTGTCTCCATGTCGTAACCAAGCTGCATTAAGGATGCCATCATAAGTCTTATGGATCTGTCGGCGTCTTCTCTTCTGACAACAGTATCAAGCCGTATCTTTGCAGACGCCTCTGCCAAACGCAGCAATGCCTCGTACTGGCGGAGCGTAATGCTTACGGCATTTTGCCCCGCGCCTGCGTATTTGTTTCGCATGTCTATTTAGAAACTCTTCATCATCTCCGCGGCTTCAGTTGAAAGATCCATGTGCGTTATCTGTTTTGCGTAGGCGATATATTTGCGCAGCAGATTGGTTGGTATGGAAGGCGCGACCATATCAGGCGT
>DATDYJ010000029.1:0-4640 GCA_035289025.1 archaeon | reverse complement strand
AATCCGGGTTTCATGGGTTACATACCATGTGCAGAGCTTGTAGATATTGCTCCTGTACCCTACCCGCTGACGGAGAGCAATGACTTTGAGATTGTGCCTGACGACATCCGAAGGCTCGTGACGGAAAAGACAGCCGGTCTTCTTATCAACACGCCTGCAAATCCGACAGGCGGCATAATAACAAAGAAAACAATGGAAGAACTGGCCGACATCGTCATAGAGAAGGATCTGTACGTAATAACAGACGAGGCGTACGAGCACATCATCTACGACGCCCAGCACACCTCAATGGCATCACTGAACGGCATGAAAGACCACGTTATCTCGCTGTTCACATTTTCCAAGAGCTACGCTATGTGCGGCTTTCGTCTGGGCTACTGTGTCGCTCCCGATAACGTCATCAAGGCAATAGCCAAGTCGCATGTTTACACGACACTTTCGTCTCCGACAGTTTCACAGATGCTGGCGGTAAAGGCGCTTACGACCCGCTCGTACACGGCAAAGATGGTCAAAGAATACAAGCGCCGCAGGAACATGATAGTCAAGCGCCTCAACGGCATAGGGCTCAGCACAAGAATGCCGTCAGGCGCATTTTACGCATTCGCAAACATACAGGAGTTCGAAAAGAACAGCAGAAAGTTCGCCAAAGCCGCTCTCGAGAAAGCAAAGGTCGCTGTCGTCCCAGGCAGCGAATTCGGCTCCTTCGGCGAAGGCTATATACGCTGCAGCTACGCGACAAAATACGACCTGATAGAGAAAGGCATGGACAGGATGGAAAAGTTTGTGAAAAATTATAGGTGAATATCGTATGAAAAACAAGGAGATTGTAACTAAATTCGGATTTCTCATGGATACTGAAGAGAATACACTTGAGGCAGTGTTCACCGCTCTGGATAATGCCGTACTGCTGTCAGTAACGAATCCGGAAGGAATTATTACATATGCAAATGACAAATTCGTAGAGGTATCTAAATATAGTCGCGAAGAGCTGTTGGGAGAAAACCATAAAATGCTTAAGTCCGGCTGCCATACAACTTCATTTTACCAGGAGCTATGGCGCACTATTTCGTCGGGCAAAGTATGGAGAGGTGAAATAAAGGACAAAGCCAAGGACGGCACTTTTTACTGGCTAGACGCAAACATATCGCCGATCTTCGACGATTTCGGCAAAATACAGGGTTACATAGCGATCCGTTTCCTCATTACTGACAAAAAAGAAATGGAGGAAAAACTGAAGGATGAATTAGGCAAAAGAAATCATGTAAAGAAATGACTGCGAAGGAACTATAGGTAGATTCGATGAAAATTGGAATAATAATCAGCCAGACCGACCCGGAAACTGTCTGGAATGCTTTCAGGTTCGGAAACTTTTCGCTGGACAAGAAGCATAACGTCAGGGTATTTCTGGTAGGAAAGGGCGTTGAGTGTGAAAAAATAAAGGACAAGGACTTTAACGTAAGAGGCCAGATGCAGAAATTTACGGGTTCCGGCGGCAAGATTTTTTCGTGCGGAACGTGCCTGAAATCCAGAAACATGAAAGGCTCGAATATATGCCCTGTATCGACAATGCAGGACCTGATGAAGATTGTCGAGGAATCGGAGAGAATCGTGTCTTTCTGAATGTAATTTTTCGGTAACACAAAAAAACTGCCAAACCACACGGACAAGGCGAAGATTGCGACAGTTCTGGACAACGGGTTTGGCGAAAGCTGCAATTAAAGACGGTCATAAACTCTGGGGCGTTTATCTATTTTTGTTATGAGAACAACATTCTGATTTTTATTAACCTTGTATAAGGCACGGTAATCTCCAATTCTATAACGAAATATCATGTCGCCGGACTTGTCTCTCATAATGAATTTTGAATCGGATGGAACAGGCTCGGATGACATGTCTCTAAGGCGTGTCTCGATTCGCTCTCTGATGTGAACATCTAGTTTACTTAGAAATTTTTGTGCGTGCTGGGAAAGAAGAACAGAGTAGATACTAAATCAGCCTCTTTGTCTTTCCTTCCTTGAAATCTCTCTCAGCATCTCTTATAGACTTCAAATCATCTTCTGTAAGTAGTATATCGAGATCCTTGATGTGTGTCTTAATGAAATCCAGATCGGCTCTGATACCTCTCAATTCGCTCAGTATTTCCTTTGTTTGGTCAATCATGATCAATACTATGGAACGATAGTTTATAAAAATATTGGTAGTATTTGCCAAGGACATATAATCGTGATTCTATCGTAATTTACTCCGTTAACCCTAAAATTTATTTATACCACCAGCGATAAGATCATACTATGATAAGCATAATCAAGACAGGAAAAGCGCCGGAGATAGGAAAAGGCGTTCTGGCGCTGCCCGAAATGCAAAAGCTTCTGACATTCTGCAAGAAATTCGACGTCATAGACGGCGAAAACAAACCCGATTCACCGTACGTCTTCGACGTCCGCCCCGAAGCCATCCACCTTCTCGACAAGGTAAGCAAGGAAATTATGACGAGCATGTATCTCGACAGGACAAGGGGTAACGTGACAATAGAAGTGGAGAAGGAAGAAGGCAAGGAAATCAACCCCGACCCGTTCATACAGCAGTGGGCTGCTGTCATTACGGACGCGCTGAAATGATAATCAGTTTAAAAAGTCTATTTTCCAAATATGCATATTGATGTGAATTGCATGTCGCAAAATAGTTTTGGTTTTGGATTGAAGTCAACAGGTTTCAGAATACAGACACAGAAAGCATCATGGAGAACGTTAGGAATAAGGAATAAACAGATTCTTTATCGTAGAGCAAAAGGAAAATGTGAGGCTTGTGGTAGAAAAATTGATTTTGATGAAATGCACTCAGGTCATAAAAACGCCGCATCAAAAGGTGGTAGTGCAACATTAAGAAATTCTGTTTGTATTTGTGCAAGATGCAATAAACTACAAGGAACTGATAGTTGGGCTACCTTTATGAAGAAAATGGGAAAATCAAATACACGTTCAGTTACAAGCGGCAAAAAACGAAGCACATCAAAGAAAAAACCAAGACGAAAGGCACAGAGTGAAAATTACTGGACTAATCCCATCACTGGACGAAAGGAGAAGATACGTCCCCCATTCAAATTTTAATTGAACTAAAACGAAACTCTTGTCCTTCTTTTTGGTGTTCGTCTTGCACCAAAACTAACCTTTTTACCGCTGCCAGTCCTAAATGATACTGGTCTTCTGGTTTTAGTCTTTCTTCCTCTTGCTAGAAACGTTGGCATAGTAATTATTATGTTGTAATTTATAAAAAGCTGTTTTATTTTCCGTAATAATCCACGAAATGCTTTATCGCTCTTACTGCATTCTCAGGAAACGTATACGCTGGGACATTATTGTCTTCCACGCTTCTGCTCAAAACGTCCGTGAACTCGCCGCCTGCTGATACTATGACTAGCGGCTTCTTCTTCATGTCCCTTGCTTCTATTATCACGTCAACCACGTCCGTCGTGACTAGCGGCGTCTGGTAAAGCACTATTGCAAGAATTATGTCGACATTGTTGTCGGCAAGTGCCATCTGTATCGCGTTGCGGTAGCCTTCCGTATTGGCGTCGCCCAACAAGTCTATCGGGTTATGCGGCTGCACGCGCGGAAGATTTGTCTTTGCAAATTTTATCGAGTCTTTGCTCAGCTGCGCCATCTGCAGCCCGTTCTTTATTATCGCGTCCGTGCTTAGTATGCCATAGCCGCCGCCATTGGTTATGACGAGCACGCGGTTGCCCTTCGGTTTCTGAAGCTTCTCGAGCATCTTTGCTGTTTCAAACATTTCCTCCAGAGAGTTTGTTTCTATTACGCCCGTTTGTTTGAATACGCCGCTGTAAACTTCGGCCGAGCCCGCCATCGCGCCCGTGTGCGACATCGCGGCCTTGCCGCCTTCTGCAGTTTTCCCGCCCTTTATCGCAATGATCGGCTTCTTCTTCGAGACCTCGCTGGCAACTCTCATGAATTTCTTGCCGTCCTTTACGCCCTCGACGTACAGGCATATGACCTTTGTTTTCTCATCCTTGCCCAGATATTCGATCAGGTCCGCCTCGTCCACGTTCATCGCATTCCCGTAGCTGACAAATTTAGAGAAGCCGTAACCCTCGTCGGTGGCAAGGTCAAGCACCGAGCTGCCAACAGCACCGGACTGGCACACAAAAGATATGCCGCCCTCCTTCGGCCGCTGCAGCCTGTACCTTGGCAAAAAGAGTGAATCCAGTTTGCTGTAAGCGTCAAAAGTCCCAAGGCAGTTCGGTCCTATTACCTTGATTTTATATTTGGCCAGCAGTTTCTCCAGCTTCCTGTCCAGCTCGAACTGCCCCTCTTCCTTGAAGCCCGCCGTGACCATGACAACGTGGCTGACCTTCTTCTTGTGGCACTGCTCTATGACTTCAAATACCGCTGCCGCAGGCACCGCAATTATCACAAGATCCAGTTTTTCCTTTATGTCGAGGATCGACTTGTGCGTCTTCTTGCCCAGTATCTCCTCGCCGCTTATGTTGACAGGATAGACATTGCCGTCGTAGTTGGTGTCGACAAAGTTCCTGAATATGACATGCCCGACCTTACGGCTGTCACGCGACACGCCAACGATTGCTATGCTTTTTGCCGAAAAGAAGTTGTCAAAGTCCTGCATAA
>DATDYJ010000028.1:0-13410 GCA_035289025.1 archaeon | reverse complement strand
TCTTCTTATTATTACAAACAATCTAGTCCTCTTTCTGCTTACGCTGTTCGGCAGCAACAACTCCATCAACACCGCCACCGCGGCGAACACCAGTCTTGTCATAGCCTACGGCACAGGCCTGCTTGCGTTCTTCTCGCCCTGCATACTTCCGGTTCTTGCGGCGTTCTTCTCGTATCTTATGGGAACTCACGTCAGGAAAAAGAAATAGTCAGAATGCTCCCGACGGGGGTGATCTGTGAAATCATACATCAAGTGGGGTTGCAGAAATAACTTTATTATAAGGTTGAATCCGTCATCTTAGATAAAAAGAATCCACCATCTGAAGATGGTGGTATTTCATAGAAATACCACGAATAAGATATGTGGATTCTTTTATACCGGAATACCACGAATAATATCCACTGTTTGAAAACATTGGTATTCCTTGTATAAAAACAGTACATGCATTAGATCTTCGTGCCACAACCGCTGCAGAACGTTGTTCCGGGAGTTGTTTCTTTTCCGCACTTCGGGCAGGCATTGCGCAGAGATGTGCCGCAGAAAGGGCAGAATTTTGCTGCGTCAGCTGGCAGGGCTTTTTTGCACTTCGTGCAGTTTCTTCCCTTCTTAGTAAGCTGCGAACCGGTCTTCTTTACGCCTTTCCATATACCCTGTTCGATTTCGGATTCAGCGTGTCGCTTTAGACTGTCAAATATTCCCATATAGACGCACATTTTGTATTGTTTATTTTATTATATAAAGATAGCCCTGACATGTGCAAATTTCAGTTTGGGGGATTGAACTTCCAGTTAAATGCTCCCTACGGGATTGCTGCGGAGACCAGAGGTCTCCGAGCCGCCGAATAACCTTCGGTTATTCGAGCGTGAACCTGTGGGTTCAAATTTTTATGCTCCCTACGGGATTTGAACCCGTGTCCGCGGCGTGAGAGGCCACTATCCTTTCGGTGTCTTCCGTCCTTTCTTGATTAAACTTCGATAACGACAGACGCACAAAGTGCGTCATTCATCGTCGAAGTTTACATGACCGGGCTAGACTAAGGGAGCCCGCTTTGCATCCACCTTATTCTTCTTACAAAGACTAGGGGATCGCAATCTTGAATTAAGAAACTAACCTTTTAAGCTTAAATTGCCGGAAACACGGACTTCAGGAGTATGATAAATACAACGCCTGCGAGCACACTAAGTATTACCGCGATGTTGAATTTCTTGTGCGCCTCCGGCAAGAGGTCCGACGCACCTATGTATATGAAATCGCCCGCGACGAACGCCAGAACGAAGATGTAAAGATTCTGCGGTATCAAGCCAGAGAGCAGCGCCCCGATAGGATAAAGCGCGCCTGCCAGTGCAAGGACGCCGAACATCCTTTTCGTGCTGTATTTGCTCTGCTTCATTATGGCTACGGACGCTATCCCTTGAGGTATTTCATGTACCACGACGCCGACAGTTATAAGCGCCCCGAGGAGCGGATTGACAACAAACGCTACTGCTATGCCGATACCGTCAATAACATTGTCAAGCGCCATGCCGAACACGGTTACGCCGCTCATCTTGTGCACCTTGCACTCGTGCTCGCCGCACGCGTGCAGCATGAACAGCTTTTCGACGAGATAAAACACAATAAAGCCGAGAAGCACAACGTACCCCTGCGTCTTCATGTCTATCTCAGGAAGGACATCAATGAACGCGACCGTAATCATTATGCCCGACGCGAAGGCTATTATGTAGCGTGGTGTTATCGTGCTCAGCTTCGTTTTGTATGCGATCAGCCCGCCCAGCAAATCAGACAGGCCTGCTATAATGGCGCATACGATTGCAAGTATCATAACAGCTTTATGTCAATTATTAAATTTAAGCTTATTTGTTAATAACTATACGGCAGTTCAGATGAATAATTAATAATTGATACTTATGTCAAAAATAATCAGTATGTCTCTTAGTGAGCAACTCCTGAAAGACATAGATAACATACAGGGCTTCTCTGGCCGATCCGAAGTCATACGTTCAGGCGTCAAGCTCCTGCTTGACGATCTGAAAGAAAAAGAGCGGTTAAAAGGTCATGCTGAGTGTGTGCTGATAATGATGCATGACAAGAAGTTCGAGGACGCGTTCATAAAAACAAAGCACAAGTACGAGGACATAATAAGCACGCAGGTCCACAGCAATCTTTGCCACGACAAGTGCCTTGAGCTTTTCGTGCTTCACGGACCTGCCGAGAAGATAACGCAGTTCATGACAGATATAAGGAAAAACAAAAGAGCTGACTACGTCAAACTTGTCGTGCCTTAAAAAATAGTCCATCTTCAATCGTTATCTGGTTTATTTCTGATAATTAGGGTCCCAGTTTTTTCCACGGCCTTCTGGCGCCAGATCAAACATGTTCCAGAGCGGCCACAGCATGTCCACATGGCGCGAGCCCTGTCCGCTCTCGGCAGGGGCAAAGAGAAGTTCGGTGTTGTAGAAATGAAACATTCCTTTTTGCGTCTTCTGGAAAACGTTTAGCGAAGGCATCTGGTCGCCGGCAGGCGTCTCTCCGAGATAATCGGCGTTATACGTGTTGCCAAAAGATGATAATAATCTCAATTTATTCCATCCGCGCTCTGCCGCCCAGCTCTGTATCTTCTCAATAGGCGCCTTTGCAACGACGACAAAATTAACTCTGTCAGAAATATAGGGTGCATTGCCGTTTAATCCATCAAGAAGTGATGTGCACATGGGGCACGGCTTTTTCGCGTTCGGGTGGTACATGAAATTGTATACTATCAGCGTGTTCTTGCCTGATAGAAATAGCTCTGAAAACTTTGTCTTTGATATTTTCCCGTTGTTTTTCATCTCGTCAAAGACATAGTCCTCTTTCAGTTTCCCGCTGAAGGGCAGCTTTCGTCGCAAAGCGGCAACAGACTCGACATTTCTTCTCAGCTTCATCTCTTCTGCGAGAAGCTTGTCGCGCGTGGCGCGATACGCCTTACTTTCTCCGGGAAGTTTGAGGTTATGATATTTTCCCATAATGATCACATAATATGCCACATTCTTGGCATTCATTTCCTTCCGGCGAAATATTTCTTCATCGGGTTCCAGTAGAACTCATTCCAGCCACTCTTGTACCCTGCCGCTTGTTCTGCCGGCACATTCGAATGAACCATAGAAATTTCTGTTCCGCCTTTCTTTGCAGTAAAGGTTAGTTCGAACGTCGACGGCTCTGCATCTTCTGGCCATTCTGTAGTCTGCCACTCCTGAACTATTTTCTTGTTGGCAACAAGTTTGACGTTTTTCCCGAATATGTAGCCGTCCCAAGCCGTGAATCTTCCGCCGACTTTATCGCTCGCGGTAGCCTTGCTTCCAGTCAGAGCCGTGTGCCCTTTCGAACTTAGAAATGCCTCGTATACTTCAGCTGGCTTCACCCACGGAATCAGAACTTTCTGCTTTATCGTAGTTGTTTTTGCCATGCCATTCAGTTGTTTTCAAAAACTTAAATGCGTATCTCCAATAGCACGCTAGATCAGTTCCGGTATACCAAGATCCTTACATATCTTCTTAGCAAGGAAATCATTGATTTCTAAAAAGCGAAGACGTTCTTTTCGTGATTGGGTTGTAGAAAATTGTGTGTTTGCTGCCTTCCCGCAATAATATGCACCCAGTAGAAGTGAGGTGATCTATAAGGTTTCTTCGTTTCATCAAAGATCTATCGAAATTTTTTCTCTCAGGACATCATGACCGTATATATCTTTTTCTGCCATTTCCCTGTTAGCTTCCAAAATCTCTCTCAGTGCATCAAATAGGTTCTCTTTCGCCTCTTTTAGGTCAGCGCCCTGAGTATTCACCCCAGGTATTTCCTCCACGTATGCCACGTAGCCCTCTTTCACTTTTCTGTATACGGCTGTCAGCCCGCTTATCTTCTCTTTTTTCATCGTCATCCCGCTTATTTGATTGTAATGATAGCTTAAATTCTTTTATAGGTTTCAGATGAGATAGTCTAAATATGGGCCCGTAGCTTAGCCTGGATAGAGCGTCTGGCTTCGGACAGCCCTTTCGCGACAAAATGAAGTTGCTTCGCAGCTTCTGTCGGTTCGAAAGCGCTGGCGGAAAGAAAAGCAGTAAGAAGAGACCAGAAGGCCGGGGGTTCGAATCCCTCCGGGCTCACTTAATCAATCTTATACACATTAGAAACGTTTTTCTACTGCGCAATACAAATCTAATAATGCTTTTGGAGAATCTTGCCCTGTTTCTGGGCGCGAGCCTGCTTCTTGTAAAGAGCGCCAGCTACGCCGTCCGGTCTATTTCAAGTGTCGGAAAAAGTTTGAGGATCTCGGATTTCTTCATTGCGTTCGCGATAGCCGGACTGATTTCCATAACTCCCGAATTATTCATAGGAATTAACTCTGCGTTTGCAGGATCCCCTGAGATAGGCATTGGAACTCTTATCGGATCCAATATCGCCGACCTTACGATAGTTATAGGCATAATAGCCATAGTCGGCAGGAAAATAAAAGCGGATAAGTCTATACTGAAGAACAATCTCGGATTTCTTATTCTCACGGGCATGCCTGCAGTATTCATGCTGGACGGCCATCTGTCGCGCGATGACGGCCTGATACTTATAACTGTATTCATCATCTACATAGCAAACACGTTCCGCAGCGAGAGGTTACGCGGAAGCGGGCCGATAAACAAGAAAGACGTCGCCAAAAACATGCTTATTTTTGCGGTTTCCATGGCGCTGCTTTTCGCAGCTGCCAATTTTATGGTCAGTTCCGCCGTGGTCATAGCCACCGAAATTTATGTGCCGGCGGTTGTCATTGCTCTGTTTCTGGTGTCGTTAGGCACGACGCTGCCGGAACTCACATTCTCGCTGCGGGCCGTAATGGCAAAGCACAAGGAAATAGCGTTCGGCGATATACTCGGGAACGTCGCGATAGATTCGACACTCTCAATCGGCATAGTTGCGCTCATACATCCTGTAGAAACAGGTATTGTATTTGCTTTGGGCATGATGTTCATGATATTCTCAGCCCTGCTGATAAGCTTCATGCTGGACAGGAAAAGAATGATAAACTGGAAAGAAGGTCTGCTGCTTTTTGCGGTCTACGCGGTGTTCGCCCTGATAGAGCTCGGAGCTTTCGCCGTTTAGATTAATTTCTTCAGCAGCTTGCGTATAGTATCCGAGTCGCCGCGTCCTTGTGTTTTGCGCATGACCTGGCCTACAAGGAAGTTGAAGCTTTCCGTTTTGCCCGATTTGTAGTCGAGCACTGCCTTGCTGTTCGTGCCAAGAACTTCCTGTATCGCCTTTTCAAGAATCTTTTCGTCGTGTATCCTGCTTGAATGACCGAGGTCATCGAGCTGGACCTCTTTTACTGTCATGTCTCTCAGCATCATCTCAGCCGTATGGTCCGTGATCTCCTTGTTCTGCACCGAAGAAAGAAGCCGTATTATTTTTCCTGCAGTCAGTTTGCTGTTGCGCACATGAAGATTATTATAATTGAGCGTCTTCTTGATATCGCCGGCAAACCACTTCGCGGCAAGCTGCGTGTCAATCTTTTCGATTACCTTCTCGAACATATTAGCAAGATCAGGTTCGCTGACTATAGCCTCGGCAATCTCCTGGTTTATCTTCATCTGCCCGTAGCGTTTTGCCTTCTGGTCCGGCAGTTCCGGTATCGCCGCCCGCAGGTGCGCAAGCATATCGTTGCCAAAAGAGAAGCTTGGCAGATCGCCTTCGAATATGTAACCGTAATCCTCTTCCTGTTCCTTGGATCGCAGCGAACGTGTGACATTAGCGTCCGCGTCCCACGCTCTCGTCTCGCGTGCGATAGCACTGTTGCGGCGGATTGCATTCTTCTGCCGTATTATTTCATAGCTGAGCGCCCTCTCGACTTCCTTGAAGCCTGTAATATTTTTTATCTCCACTCTAACAGAACCGACGGATACGTTTGCATCCACTCTCATCGATCCCTCAACGTCAGGGTCATACACTCCAAGGTACTGCAATATACTGGAGAGCTTCTGTAAGAAATCGCGCGCCTCTTTAGGGCTTTCGAAATCCGGTTCCGTTACTATCTCAACCAGCGGCGTGCCCGATCGGTTGTAGTCCATAAGCACATACTGTGCCGTCGTTATCCCGCCGCCGACGTGCACAAGACGCGCAGGATCTTCCTCGATCTGTATCCGTTTTATTGTTATCTTCTTCGGTCCGAGTTTCATGATGCCGCCTGAAGCAACGGGCACTTCATACTGCGTTATCTGGAAGTTCTTTCCCATGTCAGGGTAGAAGTAAGCCTTTCGCGAAAAGAAAGTGGGGCTGTTTATCTTGCAGTCAAGGGCATGACCGATCATTATGGCGTAATCAATAGCCTTTTTGTTGACGCGCGGCTTGCTGCCTGGCATGCCGATGCAATACTCGCACACATGCACGTTAGGCTTCTCCTGGATGGCTGACGCACCTTGTGCGTCTTTCGGCACAGAGTTAGGGCATCCGCAGAATAACTTCGTCTTCGTATTCAGCTGTACGTGAACTTCTAATCCTATTTTCATTTCAGCACCTTGCACATCAATATGTCGTCGTCGTATTCTGACCCATGTTTTATGCCATTAGACATCTTACCAATTTCATTAAATCCCATCTTTCTGTAAAGACCTTGGGCTATGTTATTCTGCCCGTACACAGAAAGAAACATTATTTCAATTTTCATTCCTCTTGCATTTTTCTCTGCAAGTTCCATTAATTTCTTGCCAATGCCTTTTCCTGTGAACTCCTGTAAAATACATATACCAAAAACTCCTACATGTTTTTGTGTCTGTTCAGATTTTCTCTCTACGCTGGTTGAGCCAATTAATTTACCACTGAAAAAAGCTCCCATGTATACAGCATCTTTCTTCTTTACTTTTTTCCCCATAGATTCGACCCACTTTTTTTCTTCTTTCAACGTTACGGGCGTTATCCTAGAAAGGAATTGTGTTTCCTTTATGACTTTGTTATAGAACGCGCAGACATTTGCAGAATCCTTTATGGTTGGTGTCCTGAAAACTATCTCTTTTCCGTCATCCAGTTTCATCTTGTCTACTATTTTCATACTTCTACACCTAATTTTCTGAGGTCCCTTTCAAGCTGTTTTGCATCTTTGAATAAAATCGTCTTCGCACCTGTTTTTTTGACACTTGAAAGGAATTTTTTCATGTCGTCAACGACTATACAATCTTCAGGTTTGACGTTAAGTTTCTTTGCTGCACTCATGAAGAATTCCGCATCAGGCTTGTCGATTCCATGGTCAAAAGAATAATGATGGTCATGAAATATTTCAGAAATATTATGATTTTTTTCAAGAACTTCTATCCAAGGAGCTGTTATGCTTGAAAGTGCAGCTACAGTATATTTTTTCTTCAAATTTTTTATTAATTTAGCCATACCATCTTGTACTGAAGGATGGTTATACCAAATAGTTCTTATCTCGTCTATCTGCTTATCCGAAGCATTAAGTTTCTTTGCCACGTATTTCCAGTAAGTATCTTCGTCAGTTTTACCGGTTGCGTGATTAGTCCAATTAGTACCACCGACAAGTATTTTCAGCATCTTGTCATGTGTTACATTGAATTTCTTGAAAAATGGTTTAAGTCCGTGAGACGCGTAAGTAAAATAGACCCCGCCGAAATCTATGAATATAACCGGTTTTTTCATCTTATCATCTCGTAGCATCCCGCGATGCTCAGCAGACGCTGCTCTTCCAGATGGTCACTGATCAGATGCAGCCCCGTGAAATCTGCGCACGGCACGGATATGTGCGGCATGCCTGCAAGGTTTACCGGCACCGTCAGTACATCCATCTGATAATTCTGCAGCGGTGTAAGCTTTTCTATCTCTGTGAACTTTGGAGCAGTAACTGGCATCGTCGGCGCGGCTATCACATCAAATGCTTTCAGAGTTTTCTTGAAATCATTTATTATCTGCGTGCGCACGCGCATCGCTTTCATGTAGTATTGCTCCCTGTATCCGCTCATTCGCGCAAACGTTCCAAGAATAATGCGTCTCTTCGCTTCCTCGCCGAAGCCTGCAGTTCTGACTTTAGTAAAATAATCGTTGAAGTTTCCTTCTATTTTATCAGAAGCGCCGTATCGCAGTCCGCAGAATTTTGAAAGATTTGTCGAGGCTTCGCTTGTTGCAACTATGTAATAAGCAGCCAGAGCGTACTTTGTCGTCGGCAGTGAGACTTCCTGGTATGTCGCGCCATTGCTCTCCAGTTTCTTTATCGCAGCCCAGACATTTTTCTCTACGCCGCTGTCTACGCCGTGAAAATATTCTTTCGGCACGGCTATGCGGACGCCCTTCATGTCCATTTCAAGCCGCGTATAATCTTTTCGCTGAACATCAAGGCTGGTTGAATCTTTGTCGTCATGTCCTGCTACAACAGACAAGCCAAGCGCCGCGTCGTGAACGTCTTTGGCGATGACGCCTATTTTGTCAAGACTGTTTGCATAGTCAATGAGCCCGTATCTGCTCACTAAGCCGTATGTAGGCGTAAGCCCGACAACGTTGCAGAAAGCAGCAGGACAAGAAATCGATCCGCCCGTACTCTCAGCCAGAGCAATCTGAGGGAACTGCAGCGCCGCGATCACGCCTGCCGCACCACCACTACTACCACCACAGCTTCGCTCAGGATCAAACGGGTTTTTTGGTATGCCGTATGCGCTGTTTGTTGAGAACGTTCCGAAACCGAATTCGTCCTGATTCGTTTTGCCCGCGATGAATCCGCCCGCTTCTCTGACTCTTGCAACAGACGTTGCATCAAACGGCGGTATGTAACCGTCAAGTATCTTTGATCCCGCAGAGCTTTGCATTCCTTTTGTGCAAATATTATCTTTCACCGTGACGGGAAGTCCGTAAAGTATCGGTTCCTGCGCCTGCGATTTTTTTGCGATTGTCTGCATCAGATGCAATTTTTTGCTTACGGCAGAAAGTTCCTTGATGTATGCTTCCGAGAAATCGTCATAATCAATCTCGCCGCTCTTCGATTTGTGCAGGAATTCGCGCACAGAAATATTATATTTTGTCATACAGCCTTCGGCCCCTTGAAGAATCCTTTTTCCTTGTGTTTCGTATTGCGCAGCGCCTCTTCATTTGTCAGGCACTGCTCAGGCTCGTCATCTCGCATAACATTGCCGAGTTTTATCGGCTGAAAACTTGGCTCAGCCGTAGGCGCCTCGTCAAGAGTTTTGAATGCCGTGAGTATGTCGTTGAGGTCCTTTTCGAATTTCTTCACTTCGCGTGCCGAAAGCTCGATGCGCGCAAGCTTCGCCACGCGCTCCACCGTCTCCTCTGTTATCTTCATTCTTGTAGATTGGAGTCAAATGCTTAAAAACGGAAAACGCTCTACAAAATGACTTTATAAAAATTCCTATCATTCAATTCGGATGGAAGACTTTGGGCTGGCGGAAGCATGCAATGGCCATTCTGTTATGTTTCTGGACACAGGCGCATTCGTTTTGCCGGAGCCCGATTCTCTCTTTAATCGTATCGACGTAAACAGAGTCTACTCAGAACGGGACCAGATGAATTACATAAGGACTGTAAATATTTTGCTTGAAAATACTTTTACCGTAACACCAGGCGTATCTATAGAAGTTAAAGGTCTTGCAGATGTAACAGATGATTGCAAAAAGATACCAAATGCCCGCAAACGGCTTATAGATCATGCGCGTGATCTTGCAACAAACGGCAGGGTAATAAATTACGACGTAAATGAGCTTCGTCTGTTGAAAGACGCGTCGCTGTATTTCAGATTTTTTACTGAAAAAGGACCGTTATCGCCGGTGGATTACGAGATACTTATGTCGTCGATAGTGTCTGCAACTTACCGCGGGCCGACCGGGGTGTTGACAAATGATACAGGAATAGTAGGATCATTCGAATCCATGACGAAATTTCTTCGTGCAGGCTACATAGATCACGGCATGCCTGCGCCACGCTACCCAATAGATGTCTATTCAATACTTTTATCTGGAAAATTTTCAAGGCAGGCCACTTATAATCCTAAATCACCTAGCAGAAGGTCAAGGCCGCGGCTTGAAGTGAAAGTCGGTAAACCGTTTCTGTGATTATAATTGAATTTCTGTTACTCTGTTTTTATAATATTTTCTTTGGATTGATCCAAACCTTTCTTTTCTAAAAAGAAAGGGAAGGATAAAGAAAGAGTCGGCAGCTGCTACTCAACGCAGAGAGCGGTATGCAGCAGCTGCCTATCTTTGGGGTGTGGTCAGTGTCAAGGATGAACTCTGTTCACCCTTTGATTAACCCAACTTCCCTTGAAGTGGGCTGTTTCTTAACCAGAAAGCACAACACGGGGTGAAATCCAATTTCACCTGTGCACGTTAAGCACCAGCTTAACGTCACATCCCATAATGTGCTATCTCGTTATCAGTATCCTTTCGGCCTGAAGTCATGCGGCGTGAAGTCGCGCGGCTGTTTATGCACAGGCGTGTCGTGCCCATGTGCAGGTTTTTTTGAACCCAATACCTCAACGCCAAGCTCGGTCGGCGTTTCCTGTTGCTTGTTTTCGCGGCCGACGATATACGGCGAGTGCACTCCTGTGATTATCGTTATCACCTGGATCTTGCCGTCGAACTCAGGAACTATTCTGGCGCCCCACATGACCTGTGCTGTCGGGTCAAGCTGGCTCTGGACTGCTTCGCCGATGGCGTTTATTTCCTCCATCTTCATGTCATTCCCGCCTATCACCTGGATAAGCGCGCCTGTGGCACCGTGGTAATCGACCTCAAGCAGCGGGTGATTCAACGCTGCCGTTATGGCGTCTTTCGCGCGGCTCGATGATTCTGATTCGCCGAAGCCTATCGATGCAACGCCGCCTGAGCGCATTATCGTCCTCACGTCTGCATAGTCCAGATTAACCAGGGACGGCTCGGATATTGTCTCGGTAATGCCCTTTATCATTGTAGCGATGAGGTCATCTGCGAGGCTGAATGCCTGCTTCAGCGGCTTATTGCCCGCAAGTTTGAGAAGCCTCTCGTTTTCTATCGCTATAACCGTGTCGCAGCTCTGGCGAAGCGTCGTCATCCCAGCTTCAGCCTTTATGATTCTTGCGCCTTCCAGTTTGAACGGCATTGTAACTACAGAAATAACTATTGCGCCCATTTCCCTGGCCAGCGACGCGACGACCGGAGCCGCTCCGGTGCCCGTTCCGCCGCCCAGTCCGCACGTAACGAATACAAGATCCGCTCCCTGAAGGGCCTCTCTTATCTCATTTTTGCTTTCAAGCGCCGCATTCTTCCCGATGTCGGGAAACCCACCCGCGCCCAGGCCACGTGTCAGGTTCTTGCCGATAAGTATTCTCTTATCTGCTTGTGAACTTGCCAAGTGCCGCGCGTCGGTATTTAATATAACCGTCTGTGCGCCCTTGACGCCCTTGCGCGTCAGCGCGCTTACAGTATTACAGCCTCCACCGCCGCACCCGACGACCATTATTCTCGCCTTGTGCGTCTCAAAATCTGCTATGTTATTGAATGAATCAGACATGTTTTCACACCTCGTTTATCCTAGAAAGCATTCGAAGAACGCTTTCTGGATGTTATTTTCCGTTTTTACGGGAAATACATATTCTGTGGTATATATCTTAGCGAAGCGAAATCACTTTTAATATCGCTTTGCATAGTTACTTCTAGAAGTAGTCACTTCATCCAAAAGCAAATTGTCCAAATTTGCATTCTTAACAACACGTTGTCCAGACGTGCTATTTCATTTTTATCTTTACTAGAATACGTCTTGCGCATTCCCAGAATAATCTTACCTTATCTGCTGCTTTAATAGCATTTTGTATTCTGTAGGATATACGTTAAAATGACGGGTGGTTTCACCGTCTTTATATACTACAATCGTGTGCGTTAACCTACCCGGGTGGTAAGCAAAACGGGTAGATCTGCAAACTTCGGATGTTCTAAGCACATTACCTGCTCTGGACATCTAATCATAGTTTATAATATATATTATATGATATATAATAGTATAGTCTTCTTTATATATCATTGGGGCTACATTTAACTCTAAATATGTCAATAACCACAACCTTTATATATAAGTGGATCTACATTTAACTATGGAAATTAAATATTTGCTAAAAAGACTTGAAGGTGCCCAAACAATAGATACTGTAATGGATATACTTGGTTTAAGCAAAGAAAAGGCAACTTACTACATTTATCGACTAAGAAAACAGGGTTATGTAAAAACGAGAAGATTAAGCAATAATAAAAGAGTATATTATATCTCTTTTGAAAACAAGTTACAAAGCTTTGACTATCGTGAGATAATCAATAAACATTCTCCGGTAAAGATATCGACCGCGGAAACATACAAAATTTATGGAAAAGAACCAACACTTGAAGAAACACTGATCTACGCCATTAAAACCAAAAGTCTAAGAACAATCCTTGCCGCATTAGCGCTATTCAGAAAAATCAATAACTGGAGCGAATTGTACAGATTGAGTAAAGAGAATCATATCGAAAGACAGGTTGGGGCATTATATGATTTGGCAAGAATGTTTATGAGAACAAAAAGGATGACAAAAAGATTCAGAAATTTGTCTCTTCCTAAAGATCATTGTGATTTTGTTTATGTAATACAGGATTTAAAGTCTAAAGATTTTGGACATATAGAAAATAAATGGAAAGTATACCTGCCATTTAATCAAAAAGACCTGGAGGATTACAGATGATAACTCTTGAAGAACAACAAAAGTTATTTCTTACTGTAGCAAGGAAATTGAAGAAAAAAATAACTGCATATGCAGTGGGTGGTACTGCAATGACATTTCTTGGAATTAAAGATACCACACTTGATATTGACATAGTTTTTGAGACCAGTGAAGATAGAGAAGCATTCAAAGAGGCTGTTATATCAATTGGGTACCAGCCAATTGATCCCATCACAGTATATGGAGTTAAAAGAGACTGTCCTGAAATGCTTACTTTAGGGGACAGTAGGTTTGATTTGTTCGTTGTCAATGTTGTAGATTTCATATTTTCTGAAAAAATGCGTGAGAGATCTGTCAAGACACACCAATATGAAGAAAACTTAATATTAAAAATTGCAAATCCTCATGATATTATACTTATGAAATGTGCTACAGATAGAGTCAAAGATAAAGACGACGCAAGAAAAATAATGAATAGTACAGAAATTGATTGGGCATTAATAATCAAGGAAGCTAAGAACCAAACTGAACTTGGAAAGCCAAAAGCAGTATACGAATTAGGCTGTTTCTTAGAAGACTTGAAAAAAATTGGTGTAAATATACCAAAAGCTGCTATAGACGAATTATGGAAGCTTCTTCAAGAACAAACTGAAGAAAGAAAGCAATAAAAAATTCACCACACGCCAATCTTAACAGAGGATTTAGGACTATGCCGTCAC
>DATDYJ010000027.1:0-2100 GCA_035289025.1 archaeon | reverse complement strand
ACCTGTACTTTTCCTATGCCGCCGCCTACCTGAGGTGAAATTAAAATATTTCCCGAATTAATGGACAGGGCAAAATCTCCGCCACTGTTGGGGGAGCAGCCAAATGAAGCAAGAGTCGTGCCCAAAGTCATTCCACAACTGCCGGTGTTCGCGGTGTTGTTAAATTTCAAGGCTCCGCTGGCATCGTCAACGCTCATTTGCCACGCGTGTGAAACACTGTATTTTATACCAATTCCACGCTGGTCATTAATATATAACGGATACGCAAAATTAGAAATTATAGGCCCCGGTCTCGTTCCTCCGATAACGACGCTGCCATTGTTTACAACACCGCTACTCGAGGTATTTACATAGAGCACGCCGCTCACATTAAGAGAAATACCATTCGCCGCGTTCGTCCCGTTTATCTGCAACAGCGCCGTCGGACTCGTCGTTCCTATCCCGATGTTCGTTCCGTTCTGATAAATTATAGAATCGTTCAGAATGCCGTTGGTCTGCCACTGCGGGATGTATCCTGTTGTGCCGCTGCCGGATACTGTGCCGTTGAGAATAGACGTGCCGTTTATCAGAAAGCTGTGCGCATTCACCGAGCCGTTTACATCCAGCATGTACGCAGGTGTTGATGTCCCTATTCCTATTAATCGCAGCAATTCATTCACAAAAAATAAATTGCCTGCAGTAAAGTTTCTGTTAACTATAAGGTTCTCCGGGAATGTGTACGATCCGCCGCCCACATTTGCGCCGAAAGTCCCCGCCGTTATGTTCGCTGCGGAAAGATTCTGCGTCGCGTTGACCAAACCTACGCCTGTTAACTGGGAACCATCGCCCACAAATGAACCCACAAACTGCCCTTCCGCGTTTACATAGCTGATTACATTGCCGCTGAAATTGCGCCATTCTGTGAGGTTGCTCACCTGACCCGGAATGCGTCTGATTATGAAAGACGGCGTCGTCGTGTTGGCGGCTATCGCGTATTCGCTTATGTTTGCGCGAAAAGCATACGGCACCGTGGCAACGCGGTATCTGGGCGCGAAGACCTCGCCCGATATGTTTATCTCAACGAAGTAGTTTTCCCCGAACGACATGTTGAGAGAATTGACGCTCCCCAAGAACGTAGAGAAAAGTCCGCTACTTACAGACACGGATTTGTTTTCCTGCCAGAGCATGTTGCCCCCGGTTGACTGGTTGTATATAGAAAAGTACATGTTGAACACGCCTGTCTGCGGACTGTTCAGGCTGTCTGCCAGTTTGCCCTGAAAATCTATGACAGACGGTATTGCATGCACAGACGCAGCGGAGAATAGTAGTGCTATCAGAATGGCAGTAAGTTTTAAGTATTTAGTCGCGTATCTATCACTTATGAAACACGACAAGGATGATAAATTCTGGGCAAGGCTAAGAGAATGGCAAAAAGATCCGGAATTTCGCAAGGGTGTCAAGGAGTTTGTCAAGCTAACAACCTCCAAAAAGCGCCGTAACCGATAAATTCCGGTGTTCTGTATTTTTTCAGGGAATTTATTATCCTGTAGGCTTTTATCGCATTATCAGAGAGCATTGTTTCGTTGTCGTCAGAAACAACTATGTCGAGTTCGTGTATACTCGCACACGCCACGATTAAGAAATCATTAAGCATCTCTTTTTCCGATTCTTTTCCGCCAAGTTCCCTGTATACGCTATAATATTCACCAGAAAGTTGTACAATAGCCGATGTTGTGAAATAATTGTGGGACTTTATTAATTTATCGTAGATCCCAAGAAGCATGAGTCTGACAAGTTTTTTACTTGACCTTACGTCCTTGGATACAGCACGTAACTCCTTTCTTACAACATCAAAACCATAGATTATCACGCCATGATGCCTTTCGATTATTTGTCTTATTTCTTCCTCTTGTCTCTTTTCAACAATTCGTCCATATATGTTCGTATCGAGTATTATGCGTTTCATATTTTCTTCACCAATAGTGTAAAAAGTCCGATAAGCATCATCGCAATTAAGCTCAGCCTTATCGAGGACGTAGGGTGTGTGTGTTCAGTATGAAGTGATGCGCATGCAGTCTTGTGGAAAGAAATTTTCGGCGTCATTTTCTTTTCACCAGATTC
>DATDYJ010000026.1:0-3533 GCA_035289025.1 archaeon | reverse complement strand
GAGGTGTGGTTTCTATGGCAAGTGCACGCCGCTGGTAGTTGTGCTGGCTGATGACAATATAGCCGAAATAAACAGTGTTCCGATCGTGCCGATAAACAGGCTTAATTCATTCATCAATAATTTATCGGGAAGCGAAGGGTGATATTTAACATGCTCACAATGTTTTTACAGAATAATTCTGCAACATGGCTGCAACTTTCGCGGCTGGTTTCGTTTCTATATCGTAAATTTACGGGAAACACGTGAAACTTCCGGGCCGCAGCCGTCTGGTATGGCTGCCGCGACAAAATTGTGTCTATTCACCGACACAGTTTTCTGTCAATTCAAACTATAGTTAACAATATATATAACCTGTGACTATAGTAGTAGTTACGGACGTAATTTCTGTGTGTTCGGATTCGGTGACCAAATGGCTAAGAGAAAGAAAAGCAAGTATGTAAAGCAATTTATCGAGACATGGAAGTGCAAGGACGCGGACTGCAACTTCCAGTGGAGCTATCGGACGCTCCGTTGCCCAATGTGTTCAGTAACTGGGGCAATAAAGATCGTGTAAGATTTTTTTCAATTTTTATTTTACTATCATTACCGCTTACTGTGAAGTTTACCAAATACATGTGGCTGTCTGAAGTGTTGTGTGTTTGGTATGGTTAAAACAATCGAACAGTCGGGACATAGAAACCTTTAAAAAGTATTACGTGTAATACTTTATTGGTAATTATGGGAAAGGTAACAGAAAAGTATCAGACGTCTATACCAAGGAATGTAAGAAAACTGCTTGGCGTAGAGCCTGGTACAGAAGTCGAATGGGATATAGTCAGAAGCATGGTAGTTGTTGACGTAAAAAGAAAGGTGGCCAATCCGGTAAAATTCCTGACATCTCAGATAAAGACAAACCTCGATGCAGTAAAACTCGTAAATGAGTCGAGGAATGAATTCAGATGATATACCTTGATACGAATGTCATAATTTATGCAATAGAAAACCATCCTAAATACGGGGCGCCGTGCGCAAAGATACTTCTTGATGTCCAGAACGAAAAACTGAAAGTGTGCTCCTCTATGCTTGTTTTGATAGAGACAATAAATGTACTCATCAAAATAAACAGGACACTGAAAGGCAAGCAGCTTAACGTAAGGGATAATGTAGATGCGATTCTCTCGCTTCCTATAACATGGCTTGACCTGAATTTCAGCGTTATCCGGCGCGCTGCAGAGTACGACTACAGAATATCAGGCGTTGACTATGCCCACGTGGCTACCATGGAAATAAACGGTATAAAGAAAATAGTGTCTGCCGACGAAGAACTCGACCGAGTTGATTTAATAAAAAGAGTTGACCCGTTGAAATACTAAACCCATGGGTACTCGTAAAATTATAATTTTGCTGTACATGCAAAACAGCAAAAGTTTTGCAGTACAGGTTGAGGATTCAACCTTGTGCCAGTTGAACAAGTTCAACTGGGTATACACTGATTAGACGGCTTCGGTATTTATAATTTCACTCTGAAAACGGTTTTTTATACGTTAATGTTTGATTAGAGCCAATGGAAAAAACAACTGATAGAAAAATATTTTTCCTATTCTCCCGAAATTTTTTAGCGGAGGTTTCTCCGTGAAAGTTATTGTCGTTGTCGGCGGCGTTATATCGGGAGTCGGCAAGGGCATAGCCACTGCGTCCATCGGCAAGATATTGCAGCAGTACGGTTACACGGCGACTGCGGTAAAAATCGATCCTTACATCAACTACGACGCCGGCACGCTGCGGCCCACGGAACACGGCGAAGTGTGGGTCACTGACGACGGCGGCGAGATAGACCAGGATCTCGGCAATTACGAACGGTTTCTCGGGTATGATATACCGAAAAGAAACAACATGACAACGGGCCAGATATACGGGGAAATAATAGCACGGGAGCGGCGCGGCGAGTATCTTGGACAGACAGTGGAAGTAATACCTGAAGTGCCGAATGAGATAAAGCGCCGCATCAAGGAAGCAGCGAAACGAACTGACGCGCACGGCGCGTCGAACGGCGAGTATGATTTTGTTCTTGTAGAAATAGGCGGAACGATCGGCGAATACCAGATAATCCCGTTTCTCTTTGCGGCCAAGGGGCTGGAGCTTGAGCTCGGAAAGCAGAACGTGGCGTACGTCCTCGTAAGCTATGTGCCGATACCCGAGCACATAGGCGAGATGAAAATGAAGCCTACCCAGCATGCAGTTTTGAAGCTCAACGAAGCGGGAATATTTCCCGACTTCATCCTGTGCAGGGCGCACCTGCCGCTTGACGACGTGAGGAAAAAAAAGCTGGAGACAAACGCAAACATACCCAAAGACAGCGTGATATCTGCGCCTGATGTTGATACTATTTATGCGGTTCCCTTCAATTTCGAGAAGGACAATCTCGGACTCAAGCTCCTAGAAAAATTCGGGCTGCAGCCGAAAAAAGAACCCGACTGGACCGAATGGGAGGCGTGCCTGAATACAATAAGAAATCCCCGCCGCATGGTGAAAGTCGCGATGGTCGGGAAATACGTGGATATAGGAAAGTTCACGCTTTCGGATTCATACATATCAGTGAACAGCGCACTCACACACGCGGCAGCTAAGCTTGGGACAGGAGTGAATATCAGCTGGGTCGACTCAAAAATAATCGAGCGTGACGGCACGCAAATACTGCACGGCTACGACGGCATAATAGTTCCGGGGGGCTTCGGCGTAAGCGGTGTCGAAGGAAAGATAAGCGCCATACAATACGCGAGAGAAAACAACATACCGTTCCTCGGGCTGTGCTACGGGCTGCAGCTGGCCGTTGCCGAATACGCAAGAAACAAATGCGGAATGAGCGGCGCGAACACAACGGAAGTTGATCCTGATACGGCTTACCCGGTAATCGACATACTGCACTCGCAAAAACAACTGATGGCCGAGAGCAAATACGGCGGCACGATGAGACTCGGCGCGTACGCCGCAATACTAAAAGAAGGCACGAAGGTGCTTGACCTTTACAAAAGCGCAGGCAGACTGATGGCTGATATGAAACGCATGGAACAGCTAAAGAACGGCGAATCCTTCCGTCTCGGTGTGCTGCACGGCAACGACCACGTCGTGCTGGAACGCCACAGACACCGCTACGAGGTCAACCCGAAATTCGTTGAACGACTGGAAAAAGCCGGGCTTGTTTTCTCCGGCATGCATATGCGCGAAGACGGGACGCGCCTGATGGAATACATAGAACTGCCGAATCATCCGTTCTTTGTAGGCACGCAGGCGCACCCGGAGTTCAAGAGCCGCATAGGCGACCCGTCGCCGTTGTTTTTCGGATTCATCGATGCATGCCTGAAAAAGAATTGACACGAAAAATAATTCTCAATGAAGAACAACAACAGTATTACCCCATTATGAAATCACGGTCGTTTTTAAAATCTTTAAATACTTGTTGTCTGAATGAAGACACAACCAAAAGGGGTGACACTATGAATAAGAAATGGTATGGAGATGACGGTGACGACGACTTCGACGACGACGATGATGAC
>DATDYJ010000025.1:0-13807 GCA_035289025.1 archaeon | reverse complement strand
CCAAGCGGCACGGGAGCAAACGTCAAACAATCAAACACATCGCAAACACCACAGTAAGGATCCGGCGCCACTAAAAATTTATTGTCTTTATGCCCTACATAATGACCAACCATAACACACTCGCCATTGAGCGGATTTACCATCTTTACGATCGGTCCGTTATTCTCGTAAATCATTATTTCATCTCCCTTCCGAAAACATTTATCACTGCCGTGGCTCCGGAGCCGCCTATGTTTAATGTCAAGCCTTTTTCTGCATTCAGTTGGTTGCAGCTGTCTCCTCTGATTTGCCTGACAATATCAATTGCCTGACGAACACCTGTGGCACCAACAGGATGCCCGCCTGCTTTCAGCCCGCCTGTTGTATTTACAGGTATACTTCCGTCAAGCGATATATTGCCGTCTTCAACAAACCGGCCGCCTTTGCCCTTGGCGCAGAAACCGAGATCTTCCAGCGCTATTATCTGGTTAATTGAAAAGCAGTCATGAACTTCAACAAGGTTCATGTCATCCACCCGCACCCCAGCGTCCTTCAGCGCCTCGCGCGCGGCAATTTTCGTTGCAGCAACTTCGGTGTACGACTTTCTGTCATGAAGCGCTATAGTATCCGAGCCCTGCCCGGTCCCAAGCATCCATACAGGGTTAGCCATTTGTTTGGCTCGTTGCTCGCTCATAAGCACAAGCGCGGCCGCACCGTCCGTAAGCGGGCTGCAATCCAGAAGCCGAAGCGGATCAGCCACGAGCGAAGACGTAAGCACGTCGTTCACCGTTATCGGTGAGCGGAACTGTGCCCATGGATTATTTACACCATTTTTATGATTATTAACAGAAACCAGTGCCATCTGTTCCCTTGTCGTTCCATAGTCGTGCATGTGTTTTCTTGCCATAAGCGCGTAAAGCCCGCCAAAAGTAAGACCGATTGCAGCTTCCCATTCCTGATCACCGGCCGCGGCAAGAGATGTTATCGCTTCAGCCCCGGAGACATCAGTCATCTTCTCAACACCCAAAACGATCGCAACATCCTGTCTGCCGGATGCAACGTTAATGTAAGCGTTGCGAAGTGCCAGAGAACCCGAAGCGCACGCCCCCTCGAATCGCGTAGCTGGTACACGAAGCTGTATGAAGTCTGCGGCCAATGCGCCAAGATGTTCCTGACCAGTATAACGTCCGGGCGACATGCTGCCGATGTACAGAGCCTCAATCGCGCGCCGATCGATGCCAGCATCTTTTATAGCAAGATTTCCGGCCTCAACAATTAAATCGCGCAGAGACTTGTTCCAATGTTCCCCGAATTTAGTCTGCCCGACTCCGACAACAGCAACACTTCTCATAATTATCAACTAATGAACATATCCGTTCAATCCGCGCGCGAACGGTTTGAATGTTAGCACCGCATCGTCTGTACGGTTAACAGACCTTTCTGCACGCCTCGTCTTGTAACCAATCCACATCTTTCCGTGTCCTGTTAACTCATAAACCATTTCATCCCATTCGACATCAGTGCCTTCACCTTTCTTCCTTTCCGTGGGTGCAAAAGTTATCATGCCACCCATCATCCAGTTCTGCGCCACAGCCTTTCCTTTGTCTTCTGCGCCGCCGAAATATTCAACTACAGCAGTGCCTCTGAACCGGCCGTGTTCATCGCAGTATTTTTCTACAACATACTTCAATGCAGCCCTGTAACCAAGGTTGTAAGCAACACACACGATAATTATCTACCCCTTCAGTTTTTTCCTCAACCTTACATACGTTCCGTAATCAATGTATTGTTTCTTGTTAACGTAGTCCATCGTCATCGGTGCCTTGTTCTGCCGCTCGACAATTTTGTCCGTCACGTTGATCACAAACGCGTCGCTGCCCGCCCCGCTGCCATACGATGCTAAAAGTATTTTCTGTCCGGGCTTTGCGATATCCAGTATCGCCGAAAGCGCCAGCGGCGAAGCGCCAGAGTAAGTATTGCCGATCTTTGTAACAATTAACCCCGGAAGAATTTTTTCCTTGCCGAAGCCCAGCATCTTCGCGGCACGCAGCGGGAATTTTCCGTTCGGTGTATGAAACGCAACGTAATCAAAATCAGCAGCAGTGTAGCCCGTTCGCGCAAGTAGTCCCTTCACCGCGCCTATCAGGTGCGTGAAGTATGCGGGCTCTCCAGTAAAACGGCTACCATGGCTGGGAAAATTCTGCCCCTCGCGCCGCCAGAAATCCGGTGTATCAGTCGTGTAAGAGTATGTGGCTTCGATCTCTGCCAGCGGATCACGCCCGATAACAAATGCAGCCCCGCCAGCCGCGGCGCTGAATTCCAACGCGTCTCCCGGCCGCCCTTGCGATGTATCAGCGCCAATAGCAAGTCCGTAATTTATCATACCAGCCTTGACCATCGCGTAGCAGACCTGCATCGCAGCCGTTCCGGCTTTGCAGGCAAATTCAAAATCAGCAACCATAACGTCAGGCGTAGCCCCGATTGCTTCAGCCACGATGGTGCCCGAAGGTTTCACAGCGTACGGATGACTTTCAGAACCAATGTACACAGCGCCGATGTCGCTGCCAGATATACCAGCCCGCGCAAGCGCGTTGCGCGCCGCCTCAACTGATATAGTAACAGTATCCTCATCCTCATCAGGCACGCTTTTCTCCTCGATGAGAAGACCTTCTTTTATTGCCGTTGCGTCGTGCTTCCACACCTTCGCTATCTCTTCAGCACGTATACGAAACCGCGGCACGTAAGCCCCGTAACCTACAATTCCGATCATTAGCCTAGTATGAAACAAAGGTTCTTAAGTTTGATTTCAATGAAGACGTTATAATGTATTTTCAGCGCATGCTTGGGACATTAGAGGACTACGAAACCGCTGAATGGTATCACACAATTCCGTACGTTCCGGCTCTGTGAACAACACCGTCAGCTACGGTTTCAGCCTGCGCCCTGATTAAATTTTTGTCCAAAAGATCATCAAAAATATCAGTTGCGTCTTTGAACCCCAGTTTAGGAAAGTAAGCTATTCTGAGGTCTTTGATAAGATCAAAACGCGAGCGTCGATACGGTGCATCTTCTACAAGTGCCATAAGATACTGAGCCTGTTCTGATAACATATTGATATTAGGTGTTGGCATACAGGAAAATATTTCAGAAATGCTTAAAAACAGAACAGCCACATTCGAAACAATCACGATAAAATTACGTATATATCCGATACTAACCCATAATTAATTCATGCTTGAGTCGATTATCCGCCCGAAGACAGCCGAGAAGAAACCGTGGGATATATTCATAATAGCAATCATCTTTTCATTTATCGCCGTCGGATTCGCGCTGCACTTATTCCCCGCTCAGGCGTCAGTCTTTGCAATAGCTCTTATTACGATAATGTTCGTGCCGCTTTTCCAGAAGATATTCGAAATAGAAGAAAAGAAAGACTACAAGCTGCACAAAAATATATTCGACCGCCATAAGGACCTTTTCTTTGTCCTTGGCGCGTTCTTCCTTGGTGTCGTCATAGCGATGAGTGCCATCTACGTGTTTTTTCCCGGCGCGCGTTCTGCCTTTGAAATGCAGGAAAGCTGGTACAGCGCCAGCGGCCGCCAGACGATAACAGGTCAGGTCTCAGCGAGCGGAGCGTTCTGGGACTTCTTCGTGAACAACAGTGAAGTTATGATAATGATGTTCCTGCTATCCATAGTTTTCGGCGCAGGCGCGATCTTCATTCTTGCATGGAACGCCTCAGTCATAGCTTTGTACGTCGGCTACGTCATCAATAACTTCATACGCGCCGGCGTTTCGCCAGAACTCGCATACATTCTCGGCGTTCCTGCAGGCGTAGGCAGCATCGCGCTGCACGGCCTGCCTGAAATATTCGCATATTTCCTCGCCGCAATGGCAGGCGGCATGCTCTCGGTAGGCGTAATGCGCGAGCACCTGAAAGGCCATTTCGAGAAGATTTTCCAGGACGCGTTGATATTTCTGGCCGCTGCTGAATTGTTAATTCTTCTGGCAGCGTTCATAGAAGCGTTCGCTTAGGCATTTATAAAATTTTCCGCCATACGTTCTGCATGAATATAGAAAGAATCCAGGCCAGGCGTGGCGATAGAATAGAAACGTTCGAAGTCGGATACAATCAGCCAGACGACTGCGACTTTTTGTACTTTGACGGAAGGCTCGAAGAAATCTGGGGTCATGAAGTGGGCAGCAGGGAAGGCACACACTATGAATCAGTTGAAACACGATCGGGCGTATACGATGTCGATGGAACAACAATATTCGGCAAGATGATAGAAAAAGCTGTCTAGGCGGAACATTTATAAGTTTTATTGTCCTTCTTGTAAGGATGCATTCGGAATACGTTCTCAGCGATTTCAAACGACTTGGAAAAATAGAAGAAAATATGTACCACGCCGCCTGTAAATCTGGGAGTTTTTCTTATAAGGACGTCGCCTGGTGGACTGTAAATTCAGAGTTCAGAACAATGTTTCCTGTGGGACCATTCAGCCACGAATTGCACGACATTATTAATGATCTCGTGGCTTCTGGCGCGCTTAAACGTGGCGCGCAGAACCCTATAGTACTTGAATATGCAGCACAGACATCAACCCTTTAATACGCACATTACATACTGTTGACAATGAAAAGTGACCTGTCGGGGTTTTACGAGCTGTCCATAGAGCAGCGGCTCGCCCTCCTCAAGCAGCAATGCAACCTTACAACAGAGGAAGTAGAAGTGCTTCACCAGACGGGCTGCCTGCATCCGCATACGGCGGACATGATGATAGAAAACGTTGTCGGCACTGTCGAGCTTCCTGTAGGCGTTGCAACTAATTTTAAGATAAATGGCAAAGACGTCTTGGTGCCAATGGCAATTGAAGAGCCCTCGGTCGTCGCAGCTGCAAGCCACGCGGCAAAATTAGCAAGACCCCAGGGCTTCGCATCAAGCGCCGACGAGCCGCTTATGATAGGCCAGATACAGCTCATGGGCGCAAGCCATGACGCGAAATCGTTGATAATGTCAGCAAGAAGCCAGCTAACTGAGATCGCAAACAGCAAAGATTCCACGCTGATTAAGCTCGGTGGCGGCCTGCGCGACATAGAAGTTCATGAATACCCAAGCAGCCGCGGAAAAATTACCGTAGTGCATCTGATAGTAAACGTTCAGGATGCCATGGGTGCTAATGCCGTCAATACAATGTGCGAGTCCGTAGCGCCGTTTCTCGAAGAGCTCACCGGCGCAAGAAGTGTTCTGAAAATAATTTCAAATCTCGCCGTGTACCGCCTTGCAAGGGCAAAGGTGACATGGCCTAAATCAATCGGCGAAGACGTAATCGAAGGCATACTTGACGCGTACGCTTTTGCTGCGGCCGACAAGTACAGATGCGCAACGCACAACAAAGGCATAATGAACGGCATCGATGCAGTTATGATAGCAACAGGCAACGATTTTCGCGCTGCGGAAGCAGGAGCGCATGCTTTCGCAGCCAGAAACAATAATTATGTCCCGCTTACCCACTACGAAAAAGACGCGCACGGCAACCTCGTCGGCACAATAGAAATGCCGATAGCCGCAGGTATTGTAGGCGGCGCGACAAAGACAAACCCTGTTGCAAGAGTAGCCATAAAAATAATGGGCGCGCACAAAGCGTCAGATTTGGCGCAGGTAGCAGTTTGCGTCGGCCTTGCGAACAACTTCGCCGCAATGCGCGCGATGGTAAAAGAAGGCATACAGGCAGGCCACATGCGTCTCCATGCAAGCAACATAGCCCATTCCGCTGGAGCCAGTCACACAGAGATCCCGGCCGTAGTCCGCCGCATGCTGGCCGAGAAGAAAATAACAATGGCCTATGCGTCAGAAGTTCTTGCAGAGATGCGTGGATAGCACAAGACACGCACAATTACACAACAATCACGTATTTTTAAGCCTTTCGAACATAGCCGACTGATGAGAATACACTCTAAACTGAGGATTGGTGGTGATGTGCCAGAAGTAGAGGAGACGCCACGAGACTCCGGCTTTTTCAAGGACTCGTATATAGGCGGTTATGACATTTTTCTTGACGACAAACAAGTTATGTTCTGCGACCATAGAATGAGTAGCTATACTGCATATTGGATTGCTTCAGCAGGCGCGCCTGCAGCGTTCACGGCGGCGCTTGCGGCATACGCGCCGATAGCCTACCTCATAGGTCAAGCGACCGTTTCTGTGGGTTCTAACAACCCGTTAGGAGCAGTTGATCAAGTTCCTCTAAGAGAGGCACGCGACATGGATAAAATACTCAGGGATAAGGATTTTACTGATTTTGAGTTGAGCATAATTCACGGCGGAGGCAAAGACGATATTTTCGGCACGGAGACATCTTTTAGATATGATAGCGGCGGGCGAATGGCACACTTTTCCTCGCCGTTCGCATTTCCGGATGTGGTGATGGACTATTTCCTAAAAACGACCAGATTTCCAAAACGCGCCGAAGCCGCGATGTACGCAGAGATAGAAAAGATTCTATCAACGGACGGCTTGTACAAGCCTCTCGAGCCGCCGGCGCAGGAAGAATAAATATCAGCAAGATCAATTATCTACATGCCGCTAAGAAGACTAGCAAAGAAGTTCACAAAAACCTTCGACACGAAAAAGAGAATCCTCTTCGGAGCAATCTTGCTGATAATAACGTATGCTCTGATACTGATCAACCAGCCGATAGCTGCGCTGCTCATGGTCTTCGCGTTCTTTTTGACGCTGGGCCTCTACAAATTCGGCAATTAAATTTCTTTTTTAAAAAAGCTTATTCAGAAGCCGTGCCAAAAACGCCGTCAAGCGCATGACCAAAGAACTTTATCTTATCCTCTGTTATCTTGTGGAGAACAGGAAAAATGTTACCTGCATAGTGGTCGGCAAAACTGTTCCCGAAGAAACCAAGCTCCTCGATCTTGGTGTCAAGAGATCCGGTCACATTGACGCGCAAAAGTCCGTCCTCGCCGTGAAGATCGAAGTTGAACACGATAGAAGAAAAGTCATCCACGTTGTCAACTGCATCAAAATTGACCATACAGCGGTGATGGGGCCCGTCAGACTCATATTTGTTGACACGTTCAACGACCTTCTCGCTTTTCGCTATTTCCTCCATAGCCTTAAGCGCGAGAAAGTACGGGTCGGGATTCATGACAGAGAACGCCTTGGTCATGAGGGTTTCCTTGATTTCCATGCCTATACCATTCAAAAGCCAGCATAAAAAGATTATTCTGGCGCGCATTCTTATTTTCTCGCTTCTATCTATCACCATGAGAGAAAACAAGTGCGCAGCCTGCGGCCGGGCTATCACCCATCACGGCTTTTGCCTGCCGTGCAATAAGTCTAAGAAATCTTCTGCAGTTCGCCAGCAGCCGTCTATAACCAAAACCGTATGCTCTGGCTGTGGTTTTGTTGCGTATTATACTTTTATACGCTGCCCGGAGTGCGACACAGTCGTCAAACCCGCCGTAACTATTTCTATAATAGGAAATGAACACTCAACAATCCCCATATTTCCAGTACCAACAAAGAAAATGATATTTCCATATACATCCGTACGCCTATCACAGAAAGAAATGATGGACGATGTGCGCAAAGCCGTTGAAAATAACAGGCATCTGATAGCAGATGCGCCTACTGGCCTGGGCAAAACAGCAGCGTCTCTGTTCCCGGCGCTCGAATATGCCGTTACCCATGACAAGACTGTATTTTTCCTTACCTCGCGTTTAAGCCAGCACAAGATGGCTATCGACACCGTCCGGATGATAAAGGATGCAGGCAACGTGCTCTCGGCTGTCGACATCGTTGGCAAACGCCACCTGTGCTCTCAGGACGTAAAAGATATGGACTCGGGTGAGTTCAACAACTACTGCCGGGCCATGGTCAAGGACAAGCGCTGTACTTACTATAAAAATTCTAATGCAGCAGACCTCGCATCAGAAAGAAATAACATCATTAGGCTGCTTGCCGCACGCACGCCAGGAACAGAAGAAGCAATGAAGCTCGCAGGCGGGCGTTACTGCACTTACGAGATGCTGATGGACGCAGGCCGTCACGCTAGTGTCGTCATAGGCGATTACTTCCATCTGTTCGGAATTGGCGAGAGTTTCTTCAAACGCCTCGGCAAAAACATATCCGACGCAATAATCATAGTCGACGAAGCCCACAACCTCGCGCCGCGTCTTCGCGATTATTTATCGTCCTCGCTCTCGACATGGACGTGCAACGCGGCAGGCAAAGAGGCCAGAAATTTCACGGAGTTCGAAGCACGCGATATAATATCACAGATCGGAAAGAAGGTAGAGGCTCTCGGCAAGAGGAAACTCTTCACCTCAACAGAACAGTTTGTTGAGCGCGATGAATTGTACGATATAATAAACTCCGTCGGCAGTTACGACAAGATCCTTTCAACGTTCAAAAGAATTGGTGAAGGCGTGCTCGAAGAGCGAAAAGTCTCTTATGTCGACCGCCTTGCCGAATTCCTTTCACTTTGGCAGCGCGAGGGTCCAGGTTACGCGCGTATTATCTCGCGACAAAAATTCCAAGGCAAAGACGCTATCATGATTAATTTTAGTTGCATGGATCCGTCTATTATAGCGCGGCCTATAATCCAGAGCTCGCATTCAACTGTTTTAATGTCGGGCACCCTAAGCCCGATGGAAATGCATAGAGATCTTCTCGGGCTCGAACCTGACCGCACATCAATGAAATCCTACGAGTCCCCTTTCCCTAAAGCCAACAGGATGAATATAATTTACGCTGGGCTGACAACTGCATACAAGGAACGCAGCACAGCAGGTTACGCAAAAATAGCCTCATTCCTATCTGTCACGCTTCGTTCAATCAAAGGCAACGCCGCCGTATTCTTCCCAAGCTATGCTATCCGCGATACAGTGCACGATATAATGAAGACGGACAAGCACGTCATCCTTGAGGAAAGCAGCATGACAAAAAAGGAACGGGACAATGTGGCGGATGATCTAAAAAAACATGCCGCAAACGGCGCCGTCCTTTTGGGTGTAATGGGCGGATCATTTAGCGAAGGCGTCGACCTTCCGGGCGATCTTCTCAACGGCGTCATTATAATCGGCCTGCCTCTTGACCGTCCAAGTTTGTCGTCGAAAGCGCTTATAGATTACTACGACCAGCGGTTCGGTCGCGGCCGTGACTATGGTTACAACTTTCCTGCAATGATAAAGGTCATGCAGGCAGCGGGTAGATGCATCCGCACCGAAGCCGACAGGGGCGTCATAGTATTTGCCGACGGTCGGTTTCTATGGAAAAACTATAGAGAACTGTTCCCGAGGAGCTGGGATTTTTCTATATCGGCACGGCCGCAGGATGAGATAAAGACTTTCTTTTCAATTTAAAATCTAGCGCTATACATTTATTATGCTCAACCAAGAACAGCAAAGAGCAGTCGAACAGACAGGCCCCTGCCTTGTCATCGCAGGCGCAGGCACGGGCAAAACGAAGACAATTGTCGAAAAAATCGCGCATATCATCAGGTCAGGAGTAACGCCAGACAAAATATTAGCACTTACTTTCTCAAACGAAGCGGCAGCGCAGCTAAAGAAACGCGCCGCCGAGCTGTTGCCTCTGGCCGCCTCGTGCCGCATAAGCACATTCCATTCTTTTTGCGCCGACTTCATCCGTGCGCATGCAAAAGAGTGCGGCGTGTCTGAGAGCTTCAGCATACTACAGGAACTCGATGCGGCAATACTGTTGAAAAGAGAACTGCAGATGGATACAGGCACCGCGTTACGCTATGCAAACACAATCAGTAAAGCCAAGGACTTGTCTCTGTCTATAGATGACTATAAGAAATATATTGAAGACCAGGAAAATCTTCTTGCCGAGTTCGGCCGCAACTGGGTACTGCAGCACCAGCAGGCATTAGTACGTTTGCGCACGATGCACCTCGACACGATAAAAACCAAAGGCGAGAAAGACCGTTTGCAGACGTTTGTCGATATTTACGAGAACTATGTAGCGTACAAAAACTTCACAGATGCATGGATACGCTACGAGATAGCAAAGGAAAAACTCAAATCACTCGATTTCGCTGACCTAAACAAAATTATTCTCGCATACGTAGACAGGTACGGCCCTGACGCACTGGCTGTCTACGACCACATCATCATAGACGAATTCCAGGACACCAACAGAGTGCAGTTCGAACTGCTCCAGCATCTTAACACGGGAAACATAACTGTCGTAGGAGACCAGGACCAGACCGTCTACGCGTTCCGCGGCGCGTACGCCAACAACATCGATAAATTCAAAGCAGTCTTTGGTGTCAGGGACACAATAAATCTTAGCGTTAATTACCGTTCGTCCGACAGAATACTTAGAACTGCGCACAAGCTCATCAAAAACAACTACGAGCGGCCTGATCAGAGTATTCTTTTGCATTCATCCGATCAAAGAGAGGGCGAACGTCCGCGCATACTACAGATGACTGATGCCAAAGAACAGGCACGCCGCATAATAGAAGAAATCGAAACGCTTGCCAAGTCGGGGGTATCATACAAGGACATTACCGTACTTTACAGGTCCCATTCATCTTCATCACCTATCAAGCGTGCCCTATCACAGCGCGGCATTCCTTACACGACAGCTGGCGGTTCCGAACTGTTCTACCAGCCCGAAGTAAAGACAGTCATATCATACCTGTACGTTCTGAATAATTTTTCCAACACGCTCCTTCAGGCCGACCAGGCATGGTGGCGTCTGCTGCACGGCCGTTTCGGTTTAAGCGCGGCCGACTCAACAATACTGGCAGAATATAAGAAAAAGAAGAAGATCAGCCTTCAGAACACGATTTACAAACACCTTAACTACGTCGGCCTTTCCGCTGTCGGTAAAGCGCGCATCGCAAAGCTGACGGAATCTATCGATACGCTCCGCGCAAAGAAAAAGCGCCTCTCGCACACAATACTTGATATATACGAAATCTCTGGGATAGCAAGAGAGTACGACGCAAGCCGCGAAGCTATGGGCAACCTGCGCCGTCTTCACGATCTGGCTGAAGAGTTTGAGACGTTCCATGGCGACGATCTCGCTTCTTTTATTTCATACATCGAGCTCGTAGACGAGATCGGAGGCCTGCCTTCAGAACAGCAGACAAACGAAGAATCAATAAAGCTAATGACCGTGCACGCAGCGAAAGGTCTCGAGTTCGATGCCGTCTTCCTAATCGACCTCGTCAAAGACAAGTTCCCGCTGACAAGAGGTGGAGCCGAGCCGTTGATACCGCTGGAACTTAACGAGCAGTACGTCGGCGTGCTTTCGGAAAATTACAAAAACGACGCCGAGAAGGACAAGGCAATCAAAGCCTTCACATCTAACATTAAACTACGAGAAGAGCGGCGCCTTGCTTACGTGGCTCTGACGAGAGCCAAACGACATTTATTCATAACACTTGCCAGGGATTACGGCTCAGAACCAAGAGATCCGTCACAGTTCCTGGGTGAAATAGGGATCGACTTAGCCGTGTTTTCCGGAGCATCGGCTACAAAAATCGCCGATGACCTTGATCTTACCATTGACACGGAAATAAAATCAAAAGAAGGCGGGGATACCGAGCTTGACAGAGCCGCAGCAATGCAAAAACGTCTGATGGCCGCAGCAATGGAGCGAAAAGATTTGAAGGCCGCACAATACCATATCATAATCTATCAGAGTCTTCTGGAAAGCCGCCCAATCGGCAAGGGTCCTGCCGCAAAAGAAGCCGCAAAGATACTTGAGAGTATAAAGAGCAACCCTACGGGTTTAAAGTTCCCGCAGTCTCTGGCATTTTCCGTCACATCACTTGGCACTTATCTGGAATGCGCAAAAAAATACGAGCTCAAGCACATCCTGAATATGCCAAGCCGCGATGACGAAGACGACACATCACGCGGCTTCGGCAATACCATCCATGAAGTTCTCGACACCGCCGTCAAACAAAAGATAAACTCGCGCGAGAAGCTCGATGAAATATTGAAAGGCATAATAGAAAACGACCCGTCATTCGATCTGCCCCGAGCAACCCGCATACTTGACGTATTCTGGGAGCGCAATAAGAACAGCCTTGCGATGTCTATCGCCACGGAAAAGGTTTTTCGCTTCACCATCGGCGGCTTTACGTTCGCTGGCAAGATAGACCGTATCGACAATCTTGGCGACAACAACGTACGCATAGTCGACTACAAGACGGGTTACGTGAAGTACGACGTCGGTAAGGACGACAGAGAACGGCAGCTTATGATGTACGCTCTGGCAATCCGCAATTCGCCAGAGTTCGCAGGCATGCAGCCATCCGAACTGGTCTTAGATATGTTAGAAAAAGAAAAACCACTCGAGTTCGTTTTGAAGGAAGGCACGATGAGCCCGAAAACCGGCCACATAAAACCCGTCTCGGAAGACGCCATAAAGAAAGACATCCTGGAGACGGCCAGAAACATAGCGCATGATTACGAACAGGGCTTTCCTGTGGCTGAAACAGATGCGCCGTGCCGATTTTGCTCGTATAAGCTGTACTGCCCTAAGTGGGGATAAGTCTGTTTTTAAGATTTAGTATTTTAATAAAGCCATGGAAAACATAGAAGAAGCAATTATTTCTAAGTTAGAAGAAAGGTACGCAGGTGAGCCAGAGCTCAAAAATTCCATAGAACTTGCCAAAAATATATTTTCATGGAACAGAGATGGTGGGAAAGAACTTGTAGAGGAGGAAATAAAAACATCAGCACGAAATATAGAAAAATCTATATCAGACGTTGTTAAAGAAATAAAACGCATAGTTTTATCGGTGGATTAAATGAAAAACAAATTATCGATAAATAGTATACATATATCAGGTTTCCGAGGATACAACAAAGAAGAAATAATAGAATTGAATGGTAAAAGTGCGCTGATTTTTGGTGATAACTACGCGGGTAAAAGCAGTACAATTGGAGCAATAGAATGGTGTATGTTTGGTGATTTCCGTTCTGTTAAAATTGACAAAAACACAGTAGGTAGTGAACTTGTTAATAACCATTGTTCTAACGCATTAGTAAAAATAAACTTTGTTGACGAAGATGGCAAACATATAACGATAGAAAGAAACAAACAAAGAGACAAAGGAAAATCAAAAACTTCTCTAACTACAGACGAAGGAAATTCAGTATCTGAAGATGGTGCAGAAATATTCAAACTAACAAAACTTGGCATCGAAGATTTTATACGATCCGTGTATCTACATCAAGAAGACATAAGAGACGTCATAACGGAAGATAGAACAGTGCGTTCAGAAGCTTTAGACAGACTTTTTGGACTAGAGGAATTAAGAAACATATCTGATAGCATACGAGCTACTTCAATAAATCAAACAATAACATCCATATCAAATACAAGGGATTCAATAATCACTAGTATAAGTGCCAGATTAGCCGAGGCAAATAAAGGCTTACACGAAAGTAAAGAAAATGTTAGAAAGTTAGGAATTTCAATAGACAAAATAAACATGACCTATGTTAATAAAATTGTAAAAAATTCGTTCGATTTAATAAGGGAAAATTTGCCGAGCAACAGTAGTATAAAAAACAAAGAAGCGGCCAATTACTACGATGTAGATGATATAGCAAAAGAGTTACACAGTCTAGTTAGTAAAGTACGACGAAGTATGCCAGAAAATGACGAACTTCAGAGAATTAATAATAAATTATCAGAACTAGATACTGCTTCTGGGGATTTGGCTGCGTACAGAACAAAACTTACAGGAGCGAAAAATGATATAAGTGTTTTCAATAAGGAAAACGGAACCCAGAAAACCATAAACGCTGCAAAAAATAAATT